>JAUXBV010000020.1 GCA_030619215.1 Fibrobacterota bacterium
ATTCTCTATTATTATAAAATGATTTGCCTTATATTTTCAAATGAAATAGAAATAATTTTTAGATTTATAAAACTTATACATCTTTTTATTGTAAACTAACAAATGGTTGGCGCCAAGAGCGTTTTAATGCTTTTTTTACAAGTTATGTGTTGGTTTTCCTGTTTTTATGATCTCAGAACAAGGATTAACGATTAGCGATTTTTGATTTATACCTCACTCCTTTGTGCTGTTTCGACACTTTTTACAAATATAGATATTAATTCATCAGGTTTTAACTTCTTAAATCTAAAATCGTTAATCCTTGCTCTTAAATCAATCTTTATAATTTACTTCTCCTTATTCTCCTCCCAGGGGATCTCCCCGGTCAGTTTATCAAGCGTCCTCTGCTCGCGGATCTCTTCACGTATTCTCATTGTTGTACCGTCTTTTCTCAAAGCCGTCTTCATTTCATCAAAAGGCTTCTGATACTGATCGGCGATTGCCTGAATCCGTGTGTCAACCTCTTCCCTGGTTGCTTTTATCTTCTCTTTATTGGCAATGTAATCAATAATACGGTACCGCTTAATTGCCCTGATCCCGTTATCCCTGAATTTTTCTTCAACCTCTTCCCGTCCGGGGGCCTTTCCAGGAGGGTAGTACCTGGCCTGATCCTCCATCACTTTGTCCAGGTAAAACCCAAGCCTTGAAGGAGGTACTTCAAAATCATTGCTCTCGATAAGGGCATCGATAGCTCTATTATGTGCCTCTGTCCGTGCTCTCTCCTTTTCCTGTGCCTCAAGGTCAATTTTTATTGCCTCCAGCAGGGCCTCTTTATCGGGAAAGTCCCCAGCCTTTTTACAGAATTCCTCATTTACTTCAGGAATAATCTTTTCCTGCACCTTGGTAACCTTAATTTTCATTTCAGCGGTTTTACCTGCTATCTCTTTAGCCTGATAATCCTTTGGGAATTTAACCGATATATCCGCTTCCTCTCCGGCAGAAAGGCCAATAAGCCCCTTATCAAAATCTTTCAATGATCCTTTACCAATTTCAATAGGGTATTGTGGAGATTTAAGATCATCCTTCGGCTCTCCATCCACAACCACACTCAAATACTCAAATGAAAGGAGGTCGCCTTTTTCTGAGGGGCGGTCAATATCCTTATTTTCCGCCATACGCTCTTTTAGGTTATTTAACGTATTTTCAACATCCGAATCTTTGATCTTGTTAGGCATTGGTTTGATCTTGAGCTTATTATATCCTTTAATTTCTATCTCCGGATCTACTTCCACTTCAACTTTAAAGGTAACCGGGGATTCCTCTTCAGCTTTCAACTCGGAAATTTTTGATTCATTAACAGGATTGATATTGTTTTCGCTGCACGCTTCGCGAAAAGACCTGTTAACAATATCATCAATAACCTCAGCCCGGATTGCAGGGCCGAACCGCGTTTTTATCAGGTTGTGCGGAACCTTTCCCGGGCGGAAACCCGGCAGTTTCACATCTTTTTTGTATTTGCTCAGCTTTGTTTGAAACTCTTCCTGCACTTCCTCATTCGGAATTTCAATATTAATCACCCGCTGCCATGATTTCGGCTCTTCAATTGTTACTTTCAATGCAATTTCCTCCAAGTAATAATTATGTTTAGATACTTAACTCTTTAATAAATTCTTTTTGTTTGAAACAAGCAGAAACCGGATGCTGGATGCCGGATACTGGATACTGGATGCTGGAATAAAATATACTATGCTTACTTTTTATCCAGCATCCAGCATCTAGCATCCAGCATCTAGCATCCAGCATCCAGTATCCGGCATCCGGTGACCAGCATCAAGCATCTGTAATTTATAAATATTATGCTCTATAAAAAACTTTTTCCTTTATAAATCACACCTGTATTAGCGAAAAATGCGAGAAGGGGGACTCGAACCCCCACAGGTTACCCTACTAGATCCTAAGTCTAGCGCGTCTGCCAATTCCGCCATCCTCGCAAGAATTGCTCTTTAATGAGTGTACAAAATAGTTGATTTATCGAAAATGTTCAATATGGAATGGGAAATGTGGGATTATTTTAATAATAGCTTAATTAAATAAAATATTAGCCGGGGGGAAGTTTCCCCCCATTGGGAGCTAGCTTCGCTGTATGATAACCTTTGCTAAGGCAAATCCGTTTCTCCTCACGTCGATCCGGCTTTGCCCAAGCAAAGCTAACCATAAAGATTATAAGATATTGATTTATTAAATGCATTGGTTATTTTAGTAGAGATGGCAATTAAAAGATTAAAAAATTTAGAAAAAAATCCGGTCAACCAGTCCAAAAAAAACGGCGCCCAAGGAATTATTGTATATAATATTAAGTACAAACTTAGATGGATTACCGATTTATACAAAAGGTAAACTGGTTAATGAAAAAGGACAAGACACCTATTATTTCCTTGTTTCATCGAAAAAAACATTCTATGAAAAACTATGAGTAAATTACAAATAAGTAAATGCCCAAGTTGTGGCAGTAAGAATCTTAAGAAGGTTCGAAAAGATTGGAAGAGTACTGAACTGAAAAATAATTATACCGTACCATCTTTAGAATACTTTGAGTGTCCGGATTGCGGCGAAGAGCTATTCGATCATGACGCTATGAACCAAATTGAACAATACTCACCAAATTTTAAAAAGCATCACTCGAAAAGAAAAGTTGCTGCATAAAGGTAAGATATAACTGAAAATACCCAAAACGCGTCTTGGGCTTTGGATTTGAAGCAGGTGCCCCGGATCTGTTTGATTAAAAGTGTGCGACATTAAAAAAAAGAATGTGGCCCGGGTCTGTGCAGACTATGTCATAATTACTATAATATCATTTCGAACGAATGTGAGAAATCTTTCTTTTATGAAAATCCATTGGTTACAGATTTCTCCCTTCGGTCGAAATGACAAAAATCCTATTATGACACAGTCCCCTGTGACCCTGGTTTACAAAAAAGCTATAACAAATCGCTGCAGCAGTAGAACTGTTAAGCTTAGCGTTGGGAGTAATTATGGAAAACATTCTTATTAATCAATCGGTAGCTATCCTTTGCGATGGGAACAATATTGAACGGAGTATCCATGAACTCTCTAATTCAATAAATGCAATGATCAATTTTGATCGGTTGGTTCCTAAATTGTTAAATGGGAGAGGGTTAAACAGGCTGCTCTATTTTCGGGAAGGTAAGGCCATCTCGTCCAAATTTGCAGAAAGATTGCACCAAAACTATTATGGTTCGGTTATTCCGTGTCATAAGTCTGCTGATATCCCCCTCTCCATAAAAGCGACACAACTCTCATCAAAGGTTGACACCATTATCATTATGTCAGGCGATTCGGATTTTGTGGAGTTGGTTTTGCATTTGAAAGGGGAAGGTGTAAGGGTGGAAATCGCGGCTGTAAAAAAAACAACCGCCAGGATATTAATTGATGAAGCGGACTATTTTCATGAAATAACCAAAGAAGATTGTTTTGTATACAAACCAAAAAAGACCACATAAAAGAAATGCTCAGCCTGTCTTTTCTTAAAAGAATCGGAAGAGCTTTAGGTGCTACCCCTCAAGTACATTTTAAAAAGTATGTTAAAAAAGCCTAAGAAATAACACTGTCTCAATATGATGCGTCTGAGGATAAAGGTCGAACAGGGCGCCTCTTTCTATTGTATAGCCGCATTTATTAACAAAGAAACCGACGTCTCGTGCCTGTGTCGACGGGTTGCAGGAAACGTATAAAACGGTTTGAGGCTGCAGGTCCCGGATTCCATCCCTTACCTTTCCGGTCAATCCCGGCCGTGGAGGATCAACGATAATTAAATCCGGCTTTTGTATCTTGTTGGATTCTTCGTTAAAAAATGTCTCCGCTGAAATTGCTTTAGAAGAGATATGGCTTATACCATTGTTGATAAAATTCTTCTTTGCCAGTTCGGTCTGCTTTTCCAGGCTTTCCACTAATAAACCTTTGGAAAACCTCTTTCCCAACATTATTGAGAAGAATCCAAGACCGCCGAACATGTCAATAAAGAATTTTCCTGAAACAGATGGCTCAGCCCATGTACCGAGTTTTTCGAGAAGAAATCCATTTCCCTGAAAAAAACTGTTTCCGGTAACAGCGAATACAGATTCTCCAACGTTAATTACTGCTTCGCGTTGCGTAAACCCTGGAACTTGCGGTTTTGAAGTAATTGAATTATTCGTTCCCGCGATTACTTTAAGTTGCTTTATGTTTTTTGGTAAGGCAGGTATAATCTCTTTTTGGTTTTTTAGTAATACATTTATTTGAGGGTCTAAAAGCGGGCAGTTATCGATTGATATTACATCATTTGTCTTTCTCCTGAAAAACCCCATGCATCCCTTTTCCACATCTACCTTTAACTGCGCCCTGATACGGTATTCCCATTCCTGTGATGATACAATTCCAATTTCGGGGGCATCTTTAATTTTTCCAATACGGGAAAGGCAATCGATAAAAATATCGCGTTTATATCTGAGCTGCTGATCATACTCAATATACTGCCAGTTACAGCCTCCGCAATCACCGGCATATTTACAGCGCGGCTCTTTACGGTGCGGTGATACTTCTATAAATTCATCAGGAATGCCAACAGGGACTCCACCCTTTTTACCAATCACATTCGCTTTAACAATCTCACCCGGAAGTACATTTTCTACAAGAATTACACCATCTTCCGTCCGGGCAAGGCCGTAGCCGCCGTATACCATTTTCTCGATAGTAAGCTGCATAAAGATTAAATACCTGTTTCCTGTTTAGGTAAGCTTATGAAGGCCGGAGTGCCGAAGTACTGGAATTATTAAAAAGAACAAGCAATACTCCATCACTCCAGGGAAACTGCTGACATAAATATTAATCAATTCAATAATAAAGGTCAGGGATTTATCTTATGCGACCTCTTCACCGCACAATACTCCCCGCACATACTGCACAGGGTGACGTCTTCCTGCGGCGGCAGGGAGCTTCTGTATCTTTTAGCTTTCTTTGGATCAATACAAAGGGAAACTATTGTGTCCCAGTCAAGATCTGATTTCGCTTTCGATATTTTATTATCCCACTCAATAGCGCCGGGGTGGCCCCGGGCAATATCCGCGGCATGAGCTGCAATACGCGATGCAATGGTACCTTCACGAACATCATCAACAGAGGGAAGCCGCAAATGTTCGGCAGGGGTAACATAACACAAAAAGTCAACGCCGGCCATACCGGCAATTGCACCGCCGATGGCACCTGCAATATGATCATAGCCTATTGACACATCCGTTACCAGCGGGCCGAGCACGTAAAAAGGAGCATTGTCACACAAGGTTTTTTCAATCTGGATATTGGTTACTATCTGATCAAGCGGTACATGGCCGGGGCCTTCAACGAATACACCGACATTTCTCTTGCGCGCCCTTTTAACCAGCTCGCCCAGAACAGTGAGCTCCTCGATCTGCACACGGTCTGAGGCATCCTTCAGCGCTCCGGGCCTGAAACCGTCACCGAGGCTCACCGCCACATCATATTCTGCAAGTATATCGAGCAGGCGGTCGTACTGTTCAAACAGGGGATTTTCCTTACCGTTCTGATCAATCCACTCCATGAGTATGGTTCCGCCCCTGCTTACAGCACCGGCAAGCCTTTTAACTTCCCTGAATCGTGCGACTGTCTGTTGGTTAACCCCGCAATGGATGGTTAAGAAATCAACCCCCTGCCTGCAGTGATCCCCTATGACAGCAAACATCTCATCAGCCGTGATCTCCAGTATAGATTTCTTATTCTCCCGCGCCCTGACCGCCATCTCGTATATCGGCACCGTTCCGATGGCCACAGGGCATTTTTTGATAAGGGCTCCCCGTATCGCTGCAAGGTCTCCGGCAGTTGATAGGTCCATAATCGCATCTGCTCCGGCTTCTACTGCAGCCTCCATTTTTGCAATTTCTTCATCCGTGCTTATTAAGGAGGAGGATGTGCCGATATTTGCATTGACCTTTATTCTTGTTCCTGCACCTATCGCCAGTGGTTTTATCGAACGCTGTTTGTTGCAAACTATTGTTATTGTCCCATCCGCCACTGACCGGCGTACGTCTTCCGCATCCAATCGTTCCTGTTGAGCAACCTGTTTCATCTCATCGGTAATAATACCGTTTTTTGCCTGTTCGATTCGTGTCATTTTAAGAAGTCCCCAAAGTAACTGGTTTATAAACCAACTATGCATTTTTTATAATGTGTAAAAATAGATTATTACATCAAAACTTTAAATATTCTTCAAAGAAATAGTGATAATAGTAAGGCGGGATAAGGGTATTAATTTGTAGACAATTCTAAAAATGTATTATACAATTATACAATCACTAATAAAATTATTTGTTCTTATAAACGAAATCTTTAATACTATTTGTCTTTAAGATGCAATCTTATCTATTTTAAAACGATTAAATTTTTAGTTATAAGATTTGTATCATTTGATGGAGGACATCCATGGCTCGTTCCAAGGTAACAAAGAGCTCGAAGAGTCCGAAAAAATCAGTTTCAAAAAACAAAAAAATGGCCCCGAAAAGGACGAAGAGCTTAAAAACCGCTAAAAGCCCGAAGCGTGTAAAGGGTTCAAAAAGTTTATCAAGAAAGAAGCTTTCCAAAAAAGAGCTGACACACTTCAAAAAGAAGCTCATAGAAGAAAAACAGAAGGTCCTTGAAGAAATGGGAACTCTGCAGAGCAACAACCTTATGCAGTCTATTTCCGATCAATCCGGTGAGATTTCCCGTTACTCTTATCACCTTGGTGACACCGCCTCCCTGTCCTATGGCCGTGAATTCTCTATGGGGCTTGCAGAACGCCAGCAGAAGTATCTTGAACAGGTTGATGAGGCACTCGAAAGAATTGAGAATAGAACTTATGGTATCTGCAAGGTTACCGGTGAACTGATACCAATAGAACGACTTGAAGAGGTTCCTGTTGCAAAGTATTCGGTAAAAGGTAAAGAGATATTAGAAAAAAAGAGACGTTGATAGTTCTTGTATGAAAAAAAAATCACTCAAAAAAAAATAACCGCAGGCATATCACTTTCTACGATCTGCCGTATCCCCTTATATTTTCTAATCACCATTCTCTTTTTTTCAATTTCCAGCTTCGCCAAAGCAAAAGACCATATTCTTTTTTCCGATTCTATATTCGTATATAAAATTAGAACAGGCTCCATAAAAAAAACCGCTCTTAGGCGGTATGTTAAAACCTATCCAAAAGAAACGAAAAAAGCAGCACTGTTCAACCTCCTTGACTCCCTGGGGTATTTTAATTCCCATACTGATACCATTGCTGAAGATACGATAATTATCGATATTGGCAACCGCTCATTTGTTGATACCATCTTAGTTCAATCTGATTATCCGCTTATAATAGATTCTGTTCTTTCATTACGCTTTCCAATCCCCTATGATGCCGGTGCTCTTCAATCTGTTGCCGGAAAAACCCTTACCTTTCTGGCGCAACGAGGATTCCCCTTTGCAAAACTTTCAATTGCAATCTCAGATGCTACTTCAAATGACACAGCATTGGATACAGTTAATATAGGCATAAGCGGGAAACATCTTACTATACAATTCATTGTTGATACTGAAAAAAGATGTGTCTTTGACAGCCCATTGTTTTTCGGAGATTTTAAAACCAGGGAAAAAATTATTATCAGGGATATTGTTTTCAGCAGGGGGAAGCCATTTAACATACGCAAGATTGAGACGTCCCAAAAGCGGCTCATGTCACGATACTACATCGAATATGTAGATGTGATATCCCCTGGAATTATTTCCGATTCGCAGGATACGCCAACCGGCCAAACAGCGACACCTGAAGACTTTGAGGCTGACCCGGTTGATACGGTTGCCGTACCATTTGTCATTAAAGATAAGTCCGGTATGGGAGTTGACGGCGCTGTAGCTTATAATTCGGATGTGAAATCCCTGTCCGGGCTTCTGAATCTTACCATGCTTAATATCCTGCATCGAGGAGAAGCCTTATCTCTCTATTATCGGGGTGAAGAGTTACTGCAACAATTTGAAGTTGAAATATCAATACCCTATCCTTTTACGTGGCCCCTGTTTTGTTCAGGGTCGTTCGGATTGGAAATTGAGAAAGACAGCTATGGTTATCTTCAGGGCGAGTTCAAGGTACTTACCCAGCTTAAAGGGCTGTGGCAGGCAGGCGTTTCTGTTAAGGGACACGAAACAACGGTGAAAGTCAATGATTCATCATGGATCTCATGGAATTTTTATGGTGTTGATCTAATATTGCAGCGACAGGTTGAACCGTATAGAGCGGGCATTCTTTCCAGAGAGTTCTCCATGCGTACGGGTACCGGAATAGCTGACAGAACACATGGCAAGTTCAGCAGGTGGAGCTTTGACTTTTCCGCAGGCTCGCACATTCCCCTGTTTAAACGGCAGGCATTTTTAGGAAAAGTTGCAACCAAAGCTATCACCTCCGATGAAAGAGATTCGCTGCATCAGACGGAAAAAATCAGAATTGGCGGATACAGAAATGTTCGGGGGTATGCTGAAAATTATTACCCTTTTAAAGCGGTTGCATACTTGCAGACAGAATACCACTATTATTTTAACCCAACGGGCTCGGTATATATTTTTATAGACGGCGGCGCAGGCTTTCTTGAACAGATAAGCCTTAACGCTGATGACCGGACAGATGTGCTTGGTTTTGGGCTGGGAATCCGTGTACCGGTTAAATTCGGGACCTTCTCACTTGAATGGGCGCGGAATTATGAAGAGCGCAAAGGACTTGGAAGAATACATGTAAGGTTCCGTAACACTCTATCCACTGGAATGGGCCTGTGAAAAAAGCTCTATATTTAATAACCTGTCTATTGCTTTCCTCTCCGCTATACAGCAGCCCGGATGAATGCGTATATATGGACCCTATCTGGCAGATAAAACAACCTGAAACGCAACAAAACCTTCTTCGTAATCCCTCTTTTAAAAAAATGGACAAGCAGTGCTTCATAGCTTTTTTGAACCGCCTTTCTCAAAGCTCCGTCAAACTAAAAACTACTTCACTGCTGTCGTTTCTTAAAAAATATTGTGCGTCAACCAACTCTTTTGATCTTTCAGTGCTGGATGCATTTCTCAGAACAGTTAATGTGGCAGGCAACCCGGGTTTGTCAACTAATATTGTTACCCTGTGGGAATCGTATAACGGATCAATACGAAAGAAGCTCGCCCAATGCGAGGAGCGTAGTTTATATGCAGAGGTGGACAGCTTTTATAATGACCTCTTTTTGTTGTCATTGCTCGATGTTTACGACCTTTTGAAATGGACCAAAATAAAAGGAATCCTTGGTGATTACAATGGTGCCGCCCAAATTTTCTGTGAGGTTTCTCAATACAGGAAGAACTTTGTTTCCATGGCTCGAAGCCAGTTTACCCGTTTGCTGGCTGAATCCGATTCCTCGGATTTTCAAAGCAACGCTCTTGACATATACAAAGAATGTTACCTTTCAAAACCGAATGCGGACACACTCTCTCTTTCAAACTGGCTAAGCAGAACATACGCCCGTTTTAACTTATTTAATGAAGAAAACAGTGCCATTATTGAACTGGACAGGGATGAAAAATCCAGGGGAGGTCGCCTTCTTGCTACGGCACAAAACCGATTTTCAAACAGGCTTTTTGCAGAGGCAATTCAACCGGCCTTGCAATCATGGAAATATCTTTCAACAGAGCCGCAGCGCCACAGGTGTGCAATAATTTTATACCAGTCATATTCCGGTATCGGCAAAGCTGACTCAGCAATACTATGGCTTGAAAGAGTAAAACTAAGAAATGAGCTGAGCAAAGTAAATGCTGTGGTGCTTTATCAAGAAGCCGGTTTATTTGAAAAAGCTATTGACATAATTACTACTTTAAAAATATCGATATCAAGGGACACATTAACGATACGACAATTTCTCTTTGAAGGGAAGATCGAAAATGCCCGCTCTTTTATAGTGAAATGCTCAAAAGCCGACCTATGGCAATCGGCCAGGTTAGATAACTTTTTATGGAAAATAAGAACAGGTGTATTTTCCGGTATGCTAGATGACGCTGGACTGTATATTGACAGTATTAATTCTATCGGCATTCCACCGTCCTGGCATTATACCAAAGAGATACTTATTTACCGAATGGCTTTGCAGCGACTGGGAGTAAACCAGCAGGCATTTGCATACTGGGGACGATTACGATACTTCGCATACATTAAAAAGCCGCAAAATATGGCAACTGGTTTTAATGGAGGGAAGTGGCCTCTTGATATTCGGGAATTTATTGCGGCCACACTAGTAGAAGCGCTCATAACAAATAAACAGTATGAAAAAGCACAATATGTACTGGAACTCGTTCCAGAGTTAAATGAATCGCCACAAATTATTTATTTTCGTGCTCTGACAAGTTTTAACCTTGGATATTCAGACAGGGCAAAAAAGTTATTTGAAAACATTATACTTTCTAATCCTGATGGTGTTTTTGCACATAAAGCCAGAATATATCTTTTAAAGCTTAACGAACCTCAAAGCATGTAATTCCGGAGGGAAACAATGAGTATTCGATGGATAAAAAATGTTGTAATTGACGGGGAAAAATCGACGATTGAGATTCAGCTCGGCGATAAAAAAATCGGAGACAAGTGTTATACTCGTATCTCTAATGAACTTGAAGCTTATTTTAATAATTTATCTGAAGTACGTGATGATATTATTGCCCAGGGAATTGACATACTGAAAAAAAGACTCGAAGGGAAGAAGGTTTGCTACCCTGACGGTAGTGATTATGGCTGGCAATAAATCAGGTATATATAATTGATAACATTGAGTCTCTTTTAAGAAAGACAAGGTGCCGATTTATTAGCACTGTAAAAATATTTCTTTCTTTACTTCTATAGATAACCGGAAATATATTATACAAAGAGGTGAATATTTAAATTCCTGAAGTTATCAATAGAAACATATTTTTCACTTTGGATTAATTAAAATGCCTTATTATTCTCTTGTGTGGACAGTTGCCTGTATCTTTATATTTCTACTTGGAATCTCAATAGGCCACTCTTTATTCACACTTAAAATGCGTAAAGAGGAAAACAAAAAACGTGAACTTGAACTCGCCCTTCTCACCAAACACTCCCAGGTTATGAAAGAACGTAAACACCTGTCGGAAAGATTGGAAGAATTAATATATAAAGTAAATGTAAAGAAGGAAATTGATAATATTATAGGGAAAAAAGATATTAGCTGAATACAATAAAAAATCCCCATGCAAGCACGGGGATTTAGAAATTCATTTTTATAATACCGCTATCGTGATTCAGGATAGCTTTTTTTATTCTTCTTCTACTAACATCAAAAGGTATTGTCCGTAGCTGCTTTTTTTCATCGGCTCTGCCAGCTTTGTCAACTGTTCTTTGTCAATAAATTCCATTCTATAGGCAATCTCTTCAGGTGAAGACACAATCAGCCCCTGGCGATTTTGAATTGTTTCTACAAACTGAGACGCCTGCATCATTGATTCATGGGTGCCGGTATCCAGCCAGGCAACGCCACGGCCAAGAAGTTGTACTTCCAGCAGACCCTTTTCAAGATAAACCTTATTCAGGTCAGTAATTTCCAGTTCACCTCGAGCAGACGGCTTTATCCGGCGGGCATATTCAACTACATTACCGTCATAGCAATATAAACCTGTTACTGCATAATTTGACTTAGGTTTTTTTGGCTTTTCTTCAATACTAATAGCTTTAATGTTTTTGTCAAATTCTACAACACCATATCTTTCCGGGTCTGTCACCCTATATCCAAACACAGTAGCCCCTTTTGTTTTCAAAACAGCCTTATGCAGCCTCCCTAAAAATTCTTGCCCAAAGAAAATATTATCTCCAAGAATAAGTGTGGTTGGAATATTTCCTACAAAATCAGCCCCAACAATAAAAGCGTGGGCTAAGCCCTCCGGTTTTGGCTGGACAGCATATGAAAATGACAAACCCCACAGAGTACCATCACCGAGCAGTTTCTTATATAAAAGGGAATCCTGTGGAGTCGTGATAATTAAAATCTCCTTTATCCCGGCTAACATTAAAACAGAAAGGGGGTAATACACCATTGGTTTGTCATATATCGGTATTAATTGTTTGCTGACTGCTATGGTTGACGGATAAAGCCGTGTTCCAGCTCCTCCGGCAAGAATTATTCCTTTCATAGTCTGTCTTATCCTTTGACAATTAAAATGGTGATGTAAAATCCTTAAAAAAAGATGCGTTTGAATCTCTTTCTGAAATAATAGGTTCATTAACAGGCCAGTCTATATTTATCAATGGGTCATTCCATCGTATGCTCCCTTCATACTCCGGCATATAAAAATTATCACACTTATAAAAAACCTCCGTATTTTCCTCCAAAGTACAAAAACCATGTGCAAACCCAATAGGAATATATAGTAATTTAAAATTTTCATTAGTAAGTATAAAACCCCGCCATTTACCATAGGTTGGAGACTCTTTTCTTAAATCAACTGCGACATCGTATATGGAACCATGGAAAACACGCAATAATTTTGCCTGAGCATAGGGAGGTTTTTGAAAATGCAACCCCCGTAATACGCCTTTTTCCACAGATAAGGAATGATTATCCTGAACGAATTGATTAGCAATCCCATTTTCCGAGAAAGCGCGCCTGGAATATGGCTCCAGAAAAAAGCCACGCTTATCTTTGAAGACTTTTGGTTTGACAATTAAAAGACCTTCTATTTCTGTTTTTATTATTTCCATCTCCGGTAAATGTCCTTTATGGATGTAAAAGAGAATAACTCTCCGATGATAAAGAGATCAACAACCTGGATACAAGGTTATTCTTCTCCAATGAAGGTACTTTCTGAATATATAATCCGGCAATTACCTCTTTTAAACGTGCTAATTCAAAAATCTGTGTATATTTTTTTGAACATATAATTGTTAAATAAAGTAATTCAAGGGCCCTTTCATAACATAGTTTCACTGCTTGAAAATCTTCTTTTGAGATCCGGTTTTTTGCTCTATTCAGCTCATTGCCAATCATCAAAATCTGCTTCCCGAAAGAAAACGTTGACCATTTTTCCGGTGTTAACGTCTTGTGGTGTTTAAGATTCAAAATCAATAAGCCCCTTGACAATTTCTGTTATTCTCCGTTTAAAACTTCCCCACTTTTGTCTCCTCATGTTTTTCCTGCAACCTCCGCCACCAATCCTTATTGTCAAGATACCACTGAACGGTTTTTTCTATTCCCTGCTCAAATGTCACAGACGGCGTCCATCCAAACTCCTCTTTAATCTTCGAGGCATCTATTGCATACCGCCTGTCATGCCCTGGCCTGTCGGTAACAAAAGAAAGAAGGCTTTCCGGTTTTCCAAGGATTGAAAGTACCTTCTTTACAATGTCGATATTAAACCACTCATTATTGCCGCCGATGTTATAAACCTCTCCCGGTTTACCCTTTTTCAGCACTTTATCAATAGCTATGCAGTGATCTTCAACATAGATCCAGTCACGAATATTCTTACCATCACCATATACCGGCAAAGGTGTATTGTCAAGGGCATTAGCTATCATTAACGGAATCAGTTTTTCAGGGTATTGATATGGCCCGTAATTGTTTGAGCACCTGGTAATTATCGCCGGGAAACCATACGTCCTGAAATACGAACGAACCAGGAAATCCGATCCCGCTTTACTTGCAGAATAGGGGCTGTTGGGGGCTAAAGGCGTTGTTTCTGTAAAATATCCTCCTGATGAACCTAAGTCGCCATAGACCTCATCCGTTGACACGTGGATAAATCTGTTTGTGCCAGATTTGCCGTTCCACCGCTTCCTTGCAGCTTCAAGAAGTACCTGCGTTCCCAAAACATTGGTCATCACAAATATTTCAGGGACAATTATACTACGGTCTACATGCGACTCTGCAGCAAAATGAACAACAGCATTAATATCGTATTGTTCAAATAATTTTCCAACCAGTGACGAATCCGCAATATCACCTTTAACAAAGGTATATCTTTCATCTTTTTCTATATTTACAAGATTATCCGGATTGCCGGCATACGTCAGCTTATCCAAATTGACAACATGAACATCCGGTTGGGTTTTTAGGATATAGCGAACAAAATTCGAGCCGATAAATCCGCAGCCGCCGGTTATAAGAATGTTTTTCATATTTTTCCTTACAAGTGATACTATTATCCTAAGTATGGGATAATATTGAGTCCCATAAATGGGATAATTCACACTAACAACTGAAG
>JAUXBV010000288.1 GCA_030619215.1 Fibrobacterota bacterium
CAGTGAGGAATAAAGCAAGTAAGGTTGAATTTAATATATTTATAATCAGGAGAGTTCATTATGAAGCCAATAAGTTTAATATTTCTATTTTTATTATTTGTAAATTTATTTATAACGTTTGCTGCTGAGAATAAAGAAAAATCAATACTTACCGACCTGGATAAACAGTATTTAATTAACCTTGCACGCCAGACCATTTGCTGGTACCTGAAAGATCAATCCACACCAGCTCCCGATGAAAAGGAGCTATCTGAAAATGTCAGGCAGAAACTCGGCTGCTTTGTAACCCTTAACCACAAGAAGAAAGGTTTACGAGGGTGTATCGGCATTTTTGAGAGGCGGGAGCCGTTATATAAGAACGTTATAAGCCGGGCAATTGCGGCTTCAACACTGGACACACGATTTGCCTATGACCCTGTTACATACGGTCAGTTAAAAGACATTGCCATAGAGATCAGCGTTCTGACTGCTCCGGAGGATTTACAATTCGGATCTCCCGATGACCTGAAATCAAAGCTCCGGCCAATGGCCGACGGTGTAATTATTATAACAAAATACGGCAGCTCTACCTATTTACCGCAGGTTTGGGAACACTTCGACAACAATAAAGATGATTTCCTCTCTCACCTGTGTAAGAAACATGGCGCTCCTGCCGATATTTGGAAAAAAGACTTCAAGAATGTTAAAGTCCAGACGTATCAGGCACTGGTGTTTCATGAGGAATCCAGTGAAAGAAAAGTTGTCGGCAAGAACGGTGCGATTGTCGGTAAAAAGGGTGCTACAGTTTTAGGAACTGTGATGCCTTTAGAAAAACCTAAGGTTAAAAAATCTACGCCCTTAAAAAAAGGAACCAAACTTGCACCGGGAACAATCGTTACATGGGATTCCGACATCATAGAGAAGTAACATCTAATATATCGTGAATTTGAATTCTTTTAACTACGTATCCCAAATACCCGCAATACTATTCCCACAAAATTTACATTTACCACCCTTAATATTGTTTCCGGTAATTAAATATCCCATCCTTTTAACAACGGGTTTTTTACATTTCGGACAGTAGGTGTTTGAATCTGTTCCTGCGACATTGCCGATATATACATAACGTAAACCTTCATCTTCTGCAATCTTCTTTGCTTTTTTTAATACATCGGTTGGTGTTGGGTAGAGATGGGCAAGCTTATACATGGGGTGAAAGCGGGAGAAGTGTAAGGGAACGTCTTTTCCGAGTGTATCTCTAATCCAGATGCACATTTTACGGATCATGTCCGGATTATCGGTCCATTTCGGGACTATAAGGTTTGTTATTTCCACCCACATTCCCAATTCACGAGACAGTTTTATTGCGTCAAGAACCGGCTGCAAACGCCCCGCGTTAAGCTTTTTATAGGTTTCTTCACTAAAGCTTTTCAAATCTATGTTCGCAGCATCCATATATTTGCACAGTTCCTTGAGTGGCTCGGGGTTAATATAACCGCATGTTACCATAATGTTTTTTAATCCTGCATCACGGGCAAGCACTGCCGTATCGTACATATATTCATACCAGACTATCGGCTCGGAATAGGTATAGGCTATTGTTGTACATTTTTCTTTTATCGCTTTTTCTACCACCTCTTGTGGTGGCATATATGCATTAGGCGTTTCAAGAGGGTTCGCCTGGCTTATAGTATAATTCTGGCAGTTCTTACACCGCAGGTTGCATCCGGCAACTGCTATTGAAAAAGCCCTTGACCCCGGCATTACATGATATAGAGGTTTTTTTTCTATAGGGTCTACATGCACTGCGCAGGGATTGCTGTATCCAAGTGTTACTAGGGTATTACCTTTATTTTTACGAGTGCGACATGCGCCGGTTTGGCCTGGTTTAAGTACGCAGGCCCGGGGGCAAAGAGTGCACTGGATACTTCCTCCCTTTGCCTTCCAGTACATTGCTCTCTTTGTTGTGGAAGAACTTGATGCATAACATGGATAAAGCGCTACCATACCCATGGCTGAAAGGGCACATTTCAGGACTTCTCTACGCTTTGTCATATTAATAATATAATCATAAAATGAACAGTTTTTATCTTTTTGTAATGTATGATGGTATTAGGCCGGGGCTAAGGTTTCTTTCCTACCCCAATAAATATTTCGAAATATCCTTAAAAATATTTATAGTCATCAACTCAGTTATTACCTTTAGTTTTTCCCGCTCATCTTTCTAAGTGAAAAATAACTTTTTAAAACCTTGTTATAATAGCGGATGGAAAGAGGTCGTTTGTTTTTCAGTGAGCTGGCAATAACGCCCGGTCCCTGATTGTATGCCAGGATGCCCAGTTTGAGGCTTTTAAAGTGCGATATCTGTTGAGTAAGATAGGCAATCCCCAGAGGTATGTTAACCTCCGGGATAAAAAGGTCATCTTTACTTTTAAGTGGTATACCGAGGGCTTCAGCAACTTCACGGGCAGTTTCGGTTTTCAGCTGCATGAGGCCTAATGCCCCGCTGTAATTTCCATTCCTGAACTGGCCCTTCGCCTTTGGATCAAAAAGACTCTCCACATGAATAACTGCAAGAACTAAAAACGGGTCATAACCGTATGTTTTACTATTTCTATATACAAGCTCAGCGAGTATCCATTTTATATCATCAGAAAGTTTACCATGAGAAAAAGTATCAAGTACGGCCACGATGGTAAATTTCTGCTTTAACTCATTCAGCGTATGTGAAACGACAACACGCTCGTTTTTGATAAGCGGCAGAATGGTATTATACTTCTGTATTTTATGGTCATTGAGAATGACAATCCACCCCATTGCTATTAATACCACGGCAATAACGATACCAACAAATATGCCAAGCAGCTCTGACATCCAGATATGGTTTTTGCGAATAATTATTGGTGAATTAAAGATGTTCCGTTTCGCAATCATGAGGATATATTATTCAGGGATAGAATCTAAAATAAGACCCAGCTGCTTCAGCGGTTTAATACGGTTTCTCAGTTCATCCAATTCCATGGTCGTTTTCTCCTCCCATTGCTGAAATTCACGAATTTCAGCCTCCTGGGCAATGACCTGTTTTTTTTGCATATTAATAATTACACCAAGTGAAATAAACCATCCGGTAAGAATAAATAAGAGAAAGATGGCAACAGGAGCAGAAAGCCTGATGCCGGTCTTTCTTGTCAATGAAATCCCTGTACGGCGTATGGAATGAAAAAATCTTTTTGAGTAAAGGTTATTTGCATCAGGAAAGATAGAGAAAATGTTTTTATAGGGTGAAAAAGCATTGGAAACCACTTCGTTTTTAAATATTAATTTTATATCGCCATCTTTTCCTTTTACAAGATTCAGCAAATTGAGAAACATGGGTGCAACAGTATCATGGATAATAGTAACGCCGTCAAGATTAACCACTAACTCCCGGTGCCCGTCCTGTATAAAGCCTTCAATTTTTGCACGAATATTCGGCACCTGCTCTTTATTGAACGGGCCGGAAAGAGTCATCCATATAGCGTCTCCACGGCTTTCGATCATTATGTCAAGTGCTTCAGATAACATCTGCAATAGTTCCTTTTATAGGTATTTTTTTACAAGAGATCTTGCCCATGAGGGACCAGGCTGAATTTTCTCTTAGTAATACCGGTTTTGTTATAACAAGCGTTGTACCCTGATAGGGTGACGATTGTGCCACGGGATAACACCAGACGGTAACCGGTTTTTGGGTGATGATCTTGATTTCAACTCCGATCCTTTTATCTTTGATTTTCCATTCTGTTACATCTATAAGTGATATTCTATCCCATGCTAATTTATCACAAGATTTTTTATTACAGATGATCTCAGCCTGATGCGATTGAACCCCTGGAAGGGAGATATTCAGCTCTACCGCGAATTTGAATGCATAGGCGGTGAGGGAATGATTTGAGAACTGGTAGACAAAAGAGAGGTCCGGTTTATGCTTTTCCAACCCAAACACCTTCTCAATAATGAGAGGGTGAGGTTTACCGTTAATATCGATGGAGCCCTGGCGGGTCAATATGGTCTTAACACTCGTAGCGGTTTTTTTAATCTTATAGTCAAACTGCCCGTTAATGAAACCGTTGTTATTTTTTGCAGAGCCGTTTATAAAGTCCGAACGCTGGCACTCTTCATCAAGGAAATGATCGATAAAAGAGGTCCGTGATTTTCCCGGCACTAATATACGCGGCGGCATGTGGGGCTTGGAATTGTAACAGGCAAAAAGATTTGCACTCCTTTCCCGGTAGTCTAATTCAAAAATTTGTCCGCCGTTTTTATGGTCAATATAAACCTTGAGGTTTTTGTTGGACATAACAATGCTTTTAGTCCCATTTTTCAAAAAATCTGCAATATGTATTTGACTACCCGTAATGTTATCTTTCTTCAGAATCTCCCGCTCAATTTCGATCATTTGCCCGAATGTCCAGAACCGGTCCCTGATATGTTGAAATCCACTTGACGTATTAGGCAGGTATCGGTTAATATCCTGTGCTGAGAACAGCAGCCTCTTTAACGGCAGCATGTTCTTACTATCACCATGGGTTTTAATATTCTCAGCAATATCCATCATCTTACGCTGCATAATTCCAACTGAGTCAAACGTATACAGGTAGTTCGACCACTGGGAGGCCTGTTGTTCATCATCTTGTTTAAAGGTAAGGCTTGATGGTATCGATTGAAGGCCAAGCGGCGGTGTAAGTGTCGGCAATTCATGTAACAGGTTTAACTGGTATTTAACCAACAAGGTATCGAGCGATTCCGCAAAAGAGTTTATCCATTTGAAAGGGTCCCTGCTTTTATGAGGTATGAGAGGAACCAGGTAGTCAATAACAATAAGGTGTGTGGACGACTTATCCGGAGTGTTCTCTATAGCGCGCTCAATCCAGTCGGGGATATTGGCCGGAGCATTGAAAAAGTGTAAAGTATACGAAGGAATGATAGCCATAGAATGTCCGGTATGCTCCGTTATCCAGTAGCCGCAATAGTTCTGTATGTTTTTTGGCAGCAGGGTTCGGGACAGCACGGTGTAGTGCATTCTATTGTCAAGAAGGATATTAATTGAAGAGGGCTCCCAATTTGAAAAAGCAGGTACGTAGCCGCTTGGTTCGGTTCCGAGAAGCTGATTGAAAGTCTCTATTCCATGTTTTATGTTCTCGTTTGTAAGCCAGAGCGGTGAAAAACTGATGAAAGGTTCTGTATATCCGGGAGTCAACCATTCGAGACAATCGGACTTGTGAAATTCATTCAACTTGGAAAGTAAAAGAGGATCAAGCATCTGCAGCATATTTCCGGGCATGGTAAGGTTAATTCGAAAATTCGAATGGGACGCAAAAATATCGGTTAGCTTTTCCGCAAAGGCATCAAGCATACTCTTCATTTTATCCTTTTTAATAAGGATATTTTTGTAGGGGTGAATGAGTAATGCCAGCCCA
>JAUXBV010000274.1 GCA_030619215.1 Fibrobacterota bacterium
AAGATAAAACGGGAAATCAGCGAGCAGATTACTGAAATTGAAAGAGTCCGTGTTGAAAAAATGGCAGAGACCCTGGAGGGAACAGCTACGAGGGAGATAAGGAATTCATTAACAGGCGATATCGTTGTTCCAAAGGGTAAGAAATGGAAGAAAATACTGTTAAAAAAACTTGACTTTAGAAATATTTCCTTTGAGGACGGGCTCTGTAACAGCGCTAAGAAAACCAAATTGGCAGAGGAGATTCTATTTAAGGCGAATGATTTAATTTCAAAATTAGAGGATAAGCTGGATAAGGAAATTGATAAAATAGTTCGCGGTGACGAGTTGAAGCCGGGTGTCCTGCAGCTTGTCAAGGTCTATGTTGCAAAGAAGAGAAAACTTTCGGTTGGTGATAAAATGGCGGGTCGCCATGGCAATAAGGGCGTTATTTCAAAAATAGTACCTCAGGAGGATATGCCCTTTCTGCCGAATGGTACGCCGGTTGAGATAATACTTAACCCGCTCGGTGTTCCTTCCCGTATGAATGTTGGCCAGATTTTAGAATGCCATATGGGACTGGCGGCAAAAGAGCTTGGTATCCATATCGCAACACCGGTTTTTGACGGTGCGGGTTCCGAGGAGGTTATAGGACTTCTTAAAGATTCAGGACTTCCACAGACAGGCAAGACTAACCTGCGTGACGGTAGAACCGGCGAGCCTTTTGACAATGAAGTTACCGTAGGGCCGGCCTACATGATGAAATTGTGCCACCTTGTTGATGACAAGATTCATGCCCGCTCAATTGGGCCATATTCTCTGGTTACACAGCAGCCTCTGGGCGGCAAGTCCCAGTTCGGAGGACAGCGTTTTGGCGAGATGGAGGTATGGGCGCTTGAAGCGTATGGAGCAGCCTATACACTTCAGCAGATTTTGACTGTTAAAAGTGACGACCTGACCGGCCGGTCAAAAATTTATGAGGCAATAGTAAAGGGTGAAAATTCACCGAAAGCGGGAATCCCGGAGTCATTTAATGTTCTCATTCGCGAAATAAAATCATTGGCTCTCGATATACAGTTGCATTATGATGAAAGATAAAATGGAAAGCTCTTTAAAATCAATTTGATTTTAACCCAAAAAATACGGAGGGTTGATAAGTGGCTGAGCTTTATACTGAATTTGGCAAAAAGAACCAGGAGATTACAAGTGTAAGTCTTCGTTTAGCCTCCCCTGATACAATACGTAACTGGTCATATGGTGAGGTCACCAAACCGGAGACTATTAACTATCGTTCATTTAAACCGGAACGGGACGGTCTTTTCTGTGAAAAGATTTTTGGCCCGGTGAGAAATTGGGAATGTAATTGCGGTAAATATAAAAGAATCAGATATCGGGGTGTCGTTTGTGACCGATGCGGTGTTGAAGTAACCCACTCTAAAGTCCGGCGTGAACGTATGGGACATATTGAGCTGGCTGTTCCGATTGTCCATATCTGGTTTTTAAAAAGCATCCCGTCGCATATCGGGTACCTTCTTGGTGTATCCAATACGATATTGGAACGTATAATTTACTATGAATCATATGTTGTTATTGACGCGGGTGATACCGGTTTGAGCAATATGGATCTGCTCAAGGAAGAGGAGTATGAGGAGCTTGTAGAAGAGGGGAAAGAATTTGACGCAAAAATGGGCGGGGAGGCGATCCTTGAATTGCTTGCGTGCCTTGATGTTGAGGATCTGTCGGCGGAGCTGCGGTATAAAATTGAGATTGAATCGTCAGAGCAGAGAAAAGCGGACCATTTAAAACGGCTTCGCGTTACCGAAGCTTTTCTCAGATCCAATAACAGGCCGGAACATATGGTACTTACCGTTTTGCCTGTTCTCCCACCGGACCTTCGGCCACTGGTACCGCTTGAGGGCGGGCGTTTTGCGACATCTGACCTTAATGATCTTTACAGAAGGGCGATAAACAGAAATAACCGCCTTAAGAAGCTGATTGAGATCAAAGCTCCTGATGTCATTCTTCGTAATGAAATGAGAATGCTCCAGGAAGCGGTTGACACACTTTTTGACAATGGCCGCCGTACCTCTTCTGTAAAGGGTGAAGGAAAACGGCCACTCAAATCACTCAGTGACCTTTTAAAGGGAAAGCAGGGGCGTTTCAGGCAGAACCTGCTTGGTAAGCGTGTCGATTATTCCGGGCGCAGTGTTATTGTGGTTGGTCCCGAGTTAAAATTACATCAATGCGGCCTGCCGAAAGTGATGGCCCTGGAGCTCTTTAAACCGTTTGTAATCCAGAAGCTTGAAGAGAAAAGTCTGGTTCAGACCGTAAAGAGTGCTAAGAAGTTTGTTGAAAAGGAGAGGCCGGAGGTCTGGGATATCCTGGAAGAAGTTATTCGAGATCACCCGGTACTTCTCAACCGCGCACCAACGCTTCACCGGCTGGGCATTCAGGCGTTTTTTCCGGTATTGGTAGAGGGAAAAGCAATCAGGCTTCACCCTCTGGTATGCTCTGCATTTAATGCGGATTTTGATGGAGACCAGATGGCTGTTCACGTTCCACTTTCCTTTGAATCGCAGATTGAGTGCCGCCTTCTCATGCTCAGTGCAAATAATTTATTACGCCCGTCAAATGGTGAGCCGGTGATGGTTCCCAGCCAGGATATGGTGCTGGGCATTTACTATCTGACAAAAATGGCTCCTGATAGAAAAGGTATGGGACGATCTTTTTCGGATTCTTCAGAAGTTCTGCATGCGCTGGCTGATAATCAGATTTCATTACACGCGAAAATTAAAATAAGGATCAAGGGTGAACGTATTGAAACGACTCCCGGCAGAGTAATCTTCAATGACATTGTACCCGATGGAATATCCTTCCAAAATGAATTAATGAAAAAAACAAACCTTGAAAAATTCGTTGCAGAGGTTATTAAAAAATGCGGGACAAAAAGTGCCTGTATTTTTCTTGACAATATAAAAGACCTCGGATATGAGTATGCCACCAAGGCGGGAGTAACTTTCGGGCTTGACGACCTTGTAGTTCCAGAAAGTAAAGAAGGGATAATCAGCAAGTCACTCGAAGAAGTAAATCGTATCCGCAAACAGTATACCCGCGGTATCATTACTGAAGGAGAGCGGTATAATAAGATTATTGACATCTGGACTCATACAACGAATGAAGTGTCCAATGAACTGTATGACCGCCTGAAAGCTGATAAGGATGGATTTAACTCTGTCTATATGATGCTTGATGCGAAAGCGAGGGGAAGCCAGGATCAGATTAAACAGCTCGCAGGTATGCGTGGTTTAATGCAGAAACCCCAGAAAAAAATCACCGGTGCGGTCGGTGAAATTATTGAAAATCCGATTCTGTCAAATTTCAAAGACGGACTTTCCGGCCTTGAATACTTTATATCAACCCATGGTGCGAGAAAAGGCCTGGCTGATACCGCTTTGAAAACAGCGGACGCGGGATATTTAACACGAAGGCTTGTTGATGTTGTTCAGGATATTGTTATTAACGAGCTGGATTGCGGCACAACAAAAGGGATTGAAATTGAAGCCCTGCATGAAGGTGACGAGGTAATTGAACCGCTGTCTGTAAGAGTGTTGGGCCGGACTACGCAACAGGATATTTACGATCCTGTCACCGAGGAACTCATTTGCCCGGTTAATACCATTATTGATGAGGAGATTGCTGAAAAGATAGAACGTACAGGTATAGAAAGAATTCTCGTTCGCTCCGCGTTGTCGTGTGACGCGTCGCATGGAATCTGCGCCAAGTGCTATGGCCGTAACCTCGCAACCGGCAAAGAGGTATGCGTTGGGGAGGCCACGGGGATAATGGCTGCACAGAGTATCGGTGAACCGGGGACACAGCTTACACTGCGTACCTTTCATATCGGTGGAACTGCTTCTCGCCTTATTGCCAAGTCACGGGAAATATCAAAAGTTGACGGTAAAGTGCGTTTTTACAAAGTAGAACATGTTGAGCATACCAGCGGCAACGTTGTTATGACCCGTTTTGGTGAAATTGCGGTGTTTGATAAGAAGGAACGGGAAAGGTATCGTTACAGTGTCCCTCACGGAGCGACACTTCGTATTAGTGACGGCGCCAAGGTGAAAAAAGGCGATGAACTTTTTAAATGGGATCCCTATAACAATGTTGTCCTTGCCAATAAAAGCGGATTTGTTGAAGAAATAGATCTTAAGGAAGGCATTACGTTACGGGAGATCTATAGTGAACAGACCGGAAAGACAAATGTTGTTGTTATTGAAGACAGGACGAGAACGCTTCACCCGCACGTCAGGATTCTTGACAAAAGCAAAAAGATACTGGCGAATATTGCGGTGCCGTCCGGTGCTTTTTTACAAATAAGATCAAAGAATAAAGTCAAGGAAGGCGATATTCTTTTTAAGTTACCGCGCGACAGTGGAAAGAGCCGTGACATTACGGGCGGATTGCCCAGGGTCGCTGAATTGTTCGAGGCGCGCAGGCCAAAGGATTCAGCGGTTATTTCCGAGATAGACGGTATCGTTGAATTTAAGATGCGGCCTGTCAAAGACAAGAACGGCAAAGCCCTTGTTGACAAAGATGGTAAACCTCTTTTGGAACCCGACATTGAACGGGGAAATCGCAAAGTCATTGTGCATGATGAGCATCGTGATGATAAGCATGATGATACAAAGGAATACCCAATTCCCATTGGTAAACATATGCGCGTTCATGATGGAGACAGGGTGGGTATTGGCGACCGGCTCTGCGAAGGTTCCATTAACCCCCATGATATATTAAGCGTTTTGGGCGAACATGCGGTACAGAGATATTTGATAGATGAAATCCAGGCGGTATACCGCCTTCAGGGTGTAAAAATCAGTGACAAACATATCGAAGTAATAGTATCGCAGATGTTGCAGAAGGTAAAGATAGAGACGCCCGGCGATACGGAGTTTTTAGAAGGGGATGCCGTTGACAAGAAAGTATTAAGAAAGGAAAACGAGCTTGCCATCAACCAGGGTAATGAGCCTGCAACATTCCAGCCATTACTTCTTGGAATAACCAAGGCTTCTCTCACTACGGATTCTTTCCTGAGCGCAGCTTCTTTCCAGGAAACGACAAAAGTACTTGCCAGGGCTGCAGTAGAGGGTAAAATTGACGTGTTAAGGGGATTAAAGGAAAACCTCATCATGGGTAACCTTATCCCGGCCGGAACCGGTTCGCATAAATATAGAGGAATTCAAGTTAAAGATATAGAAGCAGACCTTGTGCATGTCGGTGAACACGAGGAAAATCCTGATTTTGACGGCCTCAGTGGAGAGATTCTTTGAAAATATGTTGGAAAAGATAAAACCAAATAACTATTTTAAGTGATTCTTTTTTAGGAGGATAGCGATTGCCAACAATTAGTCAGTTAGTAAGGAAGGGGCGTAAGAACCTTTCAAAAAAGAGCTTATCGCGTGCTTTACAGAGATGTCCGCAGCGTCGGGGCGTCTGTACACGTGTATTTACAACAACGCCCAAAAAGCCTAATTCAGCTCTCAGGAAGGTAGCCCGTGTACGATTAACCAATCATATTGAGGTGAATAAGTCGGATCGTAGCCATGTCGTTC
>JAUXBV010000338.1 GCA_030619215.1 Fibrobacterota bacterium
CTGATATTATAATCACCCTTTTTTAGATTCCTCTTTATTAAAGTTTTAATAAGCTTTCCTTTAATATCATAAATATTTATTGTGACAAAATCCGTTTCATTCATTGAAAAATGAATAGTCTTTGATGAAGAAAAAGGGCTTGAACATATTATAAAATCAAAATTCTTCCCTGAAAAGCTGCTATACTTTATCGAAGTGTTTTCAACTAAAGCAGCATGTAAATACAATTGTGGATGTTTCAGCTTTTCATAATTTTCTTCATCTGCATCTATTGCAATACCGTATTCTACATAATATGAAGCATCACATTTGTGAGGTAAATCAATGGAAATACTAAGTTTTTTATTCCAATCAAGTGCATTATTCACTATAGCATATTTAAATAGATCAGTAAGGTTAATCACTAATCTAACAGGGCTCGTGGCACTATCTTTTTCTATGATTTTATCTGTTGTTGTCGTACAGATTTTATTTGTATCATACAATCCAATAATTATCCGGCAGTTACTTGTGCTGTCAAAAAAGGCACAATCATTATAAAATTCATCTAATTTCTCGAAAGTCCAATCATAGGGCGTAAAATGTTTGCCTATTATTTTCACAACTAATCCGGATGTGTCAATCTTAAATCCTGTAGAATCTATTGCTCTCAACAATTTATTCAAACCCTCTGCATAAAAATATCCATCAATCGGATAACTGGAACCTGTATCTTCATTACATCCAACACCGAAAAGAGTTTGAATACGTTCATCAGGAGTATAAGGGTTGAAAATACTTGAAAAAGTAGAGTCGTCACTATAATCAGAAGCATCAATTATATCTTTAAAACACCCAGTTACTAGGCCGTTCTGATACTGAAAGACCACTGTTCCTGTATCATTTTGAGTACTAAAAACATTAATTATAAAGAATGATATTATAACAAATATTACTATTTTTTCATTCATTTTTAACACCCTTCTGTTTTGACAATTGCGAATTGGTCTAATTACTTGAAAACAACAATTCTTACAATAAATATACCCATTATTAATAGCCCTGTCTATAAAAAACTATAAAAAGCGCTCACAATTAGTGAGCATTCTAAATCTTTTAACTTATTATTTTATAAGAGATTATAGTTATTATAACCAGATATAATATGTCATTATTATATTATTTTAGTGAGCATATAAATACATGACTTGCTCTATTCTCTTGAAAATATCAATAACGTATATTTATCTAAAGGAGTGAGGGTAGAATATGAACAACAAAATCGAAATAATAAAAGGAGACATAACCATATTAGAAGTTGATGCAATTGTCAACGCAGCCAACAAATCTCTTTTAGGTGGCGGCGGAGTTGACGGTGCTATTCATCGTGCTGCAGGGCCGCAGCTTCTTGAAGAGTGCCGCATGTTGAACGGGTGCGAAACAGGGCAGGCTAAAATTACCGGGGGATATAATCTCCCTGCAAAGCATGTAATCCATACTGTCGGTCCTGTGTGGAGGAGCGGGAATAATAATGAGGAGGAGCTGCTTGCCGACACCTATAAGAATTCTTTAGAGGTTGCATTAGAAAACAGCATAAAGACAATTGCATTCCCCAATATAAGCACAGGTATATATGGCTTTCCAAAAGAAAAGGCTGCTTCAATTGCAATTAAAGTTGCGAATGAATTTCTTATAGATCATCCAGAGATTGAGAAAGTGATTTTTGTCTGTTTTGATAGAGAGAATTATGAGATTTACAATGCGGGTATAACAACAGGCATATAGACTTATTCACTCTCCAATAAATGTTCCCTGTTTAATTTAAACCCTTCCTTTTCAGCATTATCGAAAGCATCGGTACTGCCTAAAACAGTGATGGCGCTTTCTTTCTCGTCGAGCAACTGGGCTGCCCGCTTTGCCAGAATATCCGGTGTGCTGTTTTGCACGGCATTACGAATTTGCTGTCTCGTTTCCGGAGAACGGCCGCATAAAAGAGCTACTGTTTCTCCGAAACCCTTGCCATGCGGGCTGCGCGGCTGATCAAAGCGGCCTGTTGCCCCAATAACACTCTGGTCAACTTCTTCCTCAGAAAGGCCCTTTGCTACCTTTTCAATTCCTGCCTGGAAATTATCAAGGGTACGAACGAGGTTTGGATCCCGATAGGAGGCACAGGAAAATACAGGGTGGGAGCTGGAAACCACAGCCATGCCACCGTAGGCTCCTCCTTCAACCCGGACTTTATCCCACAAATAGCCCGTGGCCAGGTTCCTGGACATAAGAAAGATCTGCCCTATTATATCGGGTGTTAATTTCCTCAGTCTCCATGACCGGGCAACATAGTTGACAGATGAGCTTATCTCAATGCCAACCGGGCTCTCCTGAGCTTTTGCTTTATAATCAACAGTTACATTATTGATATCCGGGGAGGGAAGTTTTTTGAAAAAAGAGTCAAGGCTTTTTAAAAACCTGTCCGGTTCTTCAGTGGTCATTGAAGCAAAGCATGTGGTGCGATTAATTACAATATCATGCAATCTCCCCATAGCTTCCGCAATAGAATCGATATCCTTTTTTCTTACCAGTTTATCAAGAAATCTTAGCTGTGAAATACCATCGAATACTTCATCGATATACTTCGATTTCGACAGGCGTGACGCGGCATTTGCAATAGCAAACGAGTGACCGCTTCTAATTACCGCAGCATTCATATCATTGCGCAGCTCGAATAAAATGTCATGAAGCAGTTTTGCATTATCAAGCTCCGGTTTGCACATAACATCAACAAATATGTCAACCATCTCGTCGAACCGCTCAGGCAGCACTTTGCCATGAAAGAAAAATTTAAATACCAGATCATCTTCAGTTCCAAAACGTGTGGTACACATATCGGAACTATTGATACCTCCCGTTGAAAGAGATACTCTTTTTGCCATCTGTTCGGGAGAAAAACCAGCTGCACCGCATCGTGTTAGCAGCTCCGAATAAATTGAAAAATAGGGAAGCAAATCACAGGGAATGGTAGAAAGGTCAAAACCTACATCGAGATAGACAATACCCGCAGTAAACAACGGGTGTGTATAAACGGTTATTCCGTCTATAGATTCCATCTCTGTCGGAACTTTTTCATTCTCCTTTGGAAGGTCCGATCTGTTCAACTTGGGAAGAGAAGCAAGCGCCTCAGGCGAAGGCTGCTTTTTCTGTTCTTCGATAAATTTCCCGGTTAATGCGCTGTATTTCTCCCTGTCTTTCTTTGTAAATGTACTGCTCAGCCGGGCTGCCTGCTCTTCCGATTTCTTACCCAACTGTTCCCCAAGCTCCGACGATGCTTTAATAATTGTCAGCAGGTTATGTTTATTGTTTAAAAACATGTCACGCATTGCATCTGCAAAAAATGCCGTTCCTTCCTTTTTCTTCTTTTTAATTATGTTAATAGTTTCTTCAAAGCAGAGATGGGCAAGCGGGTCTCCTCCGTAAATCCAGGATCGAAGTGCCCGTTCAGCAAGCATTAAATTGTACGGGAAATGCCCGCCTTCGGTTATCTCCCGGAGCCTGAATTCAATCTGCCTGATAGATCCCTCCAGCAGCTCAGAATCAAGTTTCTTATTCACCTCATTCTCTATTGTTTTCAGGATAAGGCTACGGATTTCTTCCGCATGCTCCGGCTTCGTTTTGCGTAGCCCTGCGCAGAACAGCCCCTGAACCAGGTCACTATCAAAGCCGCACATGTCATCAAGATCCTCTCCGAGCTTTGAGTCAATAAGAGCGCGGCGCATTGGAGAGCTCTCGTTATCGAACATATAATGAGAAAATATCCTGCCAAGAAGCGATGTCAACGGATCGGTTGACGAGCCATGCAGCCATGATACTATGACGCTGGCTGTTCCGTCATCCTCTTTGGGTGCCGGAGCTGAAATGGTAATACTCTGAGGCTCACGCCACAACTGTTGTGGTTTTATTTCCGATTCTACCGATCGGTGGTCAAAGGACTTAAGATAATTCTCCTGTAAAAAAGCCAGTGTTTTCTCTGAGGGAATGTTTCCATAAAGGATAATAAAAGAGTTTGACGGATGATAATACTGTTTGTGAAATTCCCTGAATTGTTCATAGGTAAGACCGGGGATATATTCGGGGTCTCCGCCGCTTTCATAATAATATGTCGTATCAGGGAAAAGCGCAGACATGGTTTTGCGCGCTACATGGCTTCGGAAATCAGAGAAAACCCCTTTCATTTCATTATAGACAATTCCTTTTATGAAAACCTGGGCATCAGGACTTTCTAAATCAAAATGCCACCCTTCCTGGGCAAAGGTAATCTCTGTAAGCAATGGATTAAACACCGCATCACAGTATACATTCACCAGGTTAAAAAAATCCTTTTGCACCTGGCTTGAGACCGGATACATTGTCCTGTCCGGGTAGGTGATCGCATTTAAAAAAGTCTGCAGCGAGCCCTTCAACATCTCCTTGAACGGGTCTTTAAGGGGAAACTTCCTTGAACCGGACAAAACGGAATGCTCAAGAATATGGGGCACGCCGGTATTGTTATACACAGGCGTTCGAAAGCAGATACAGAAAAGATTGTTGGGGTCATCGTTAAAGAGGTGTAAAAGGCGCGCGCCTGTTTTCTCATGCGTAAATACCGCTGCCTGAGAGCGAAGCTCGGGTATATCTTTTAATGTTTCAATACGAAAAGTATGTAAGGCATGCCCTTTTGTAAGATTTTGATTAACCATATTTTTCCTTTATTATAACTCATAGGTATATTCGAGTGTATAAAATTAATACTTAAATTGTATTAAATGTTATTTTAAATCAGACTTTTTTGTATTGGAATAAATGTTATAGTTATATTTCCTATAATAC
>JAUXBV010000125.1 GCA_030619215.1 Fibrobacterota bacterium
AGTTACGATATAATATTTACATTACAAAGTCCCTCTCTCTATTTTTATGAAACCATTCTCTCATTTATAGAAATTTATACAATATTATTAATATGACCCAAGAAAATAAAAAAATCATCTTCCACATCGACATGGATGCTTTTTTCGCCTCAATAGAACAACGCGACAGCCCTGAATTTAAAGGCAAACCGGTTATTGTCGGAGCTCTGCCGGGTAATAGAGGCGTGGTATCTGCTGCAAGTTATGAAGCACGGAAATACGGTATCCACTCGGCTATGCCGATAAGTCAAGCCTATTCCCGATGCCCTCACGGTATATATTTAAGGCCTCGAATGCGTGTATATGCGAAGGTATCGAAAGAGGTCATGGCAATTCTTAATTCATTTTCACCTCAAATCGAACAAATATCTATCGATGAAGCATTTATGAACATGAGCGGCACACAAAAACTCTGGGGCCCGCCAAAAAAAGCCGCCAAAATTTTTACAAAACAGATTCATAATACATTGCAGCTTACCGCATCCATTGGAATCGCGCCAAACAAATTTCTTGCCAAACTAGCGTCTGATATGAACAAACCGAATGGTATCACGGAAGTGCCCTTTAATCCTGAAGAGATTGTGCTGTGGCTTGCCCCTCTGAGTGTTTCAAAAATCTGGGGAGTCGGCAAAAAAACCCAGCAGGCATTGGCGACTCTGGGTATTCGCTCTATTTCAGAGCTGCAAAAAATTCCCCTTAAAGAGCTGGAAAGCCGTTTTGGTAAACAGGGAACCAGCCTCTACAATCTTTGCCGCGGTATTGATTTGCGAGATATCGAAGGACATGAAAAGGCAAAATCGATCTCCCGTGAGCATACCTTTAATAATGATTCTTATGACGCTGAGGAGTGGTACGGAACATTGCTTTCATTATCCGGAGATGTTGCAAAAAGATCCCGCAAAGCAAGCCGGAAAGGAAAAACTGTTGTTCTAACTTATCGTACACCTGATTTTAAAAGATATACCCGCCATTTAACATTAGTGCAGCCAACAAACCTCTCGAAACATATTTATGAAAGCGCCTGCATACTCCTTAAAAAAGAAATCCCCCGCCTCAAGAGCCTCCGTCTTATTGGCGTGGGAATTACTAACTTTGATACCGCTATCCAGACCGATCTTTTTGAAAACGGTAAAAAAACCAAAGCATGGAATGCTTCGGAGGAAGCCATGGATATAATTTCAAATCGTTATGGGAAGGATGCAATTCTCCGCGCACGAGAAGTTACAGAGAGAAAAAAGAAGAAATAATAACAATAAATGATAGTGGGGTGAGGGAATATTAAATACTGAAATCCGCTAACCTTCATCATCTTTGAATAAATCTAAAAACCGGTGTTCGTAAAGCTCATAGAGCTTCCACCTGTCAAGCTCTTCTTTCAATTTACTCGCTTTTGATTTATCCTTCTTAACCTCGTCAAAAAGCTTCTCGATTTTATCCATAATATACCGGGGGACTTCCTCATCTTCAACATTCGGTACTTCATCTTCTTCCTTTTCCATTACTGAAGGGAAATACTCCTTTATACGCTCTTCGATTGCCGCCAGCTGTTTGTCAACAATTGAAATACTTTCTTCAATGTCTCCGTGGTCAATCTCAACTTTTAAAATATTCTCAAAAGTTTTTACTATTTCCAAAGAAGCCTTGGGATAGGACAAGTTACTTGCAAATGAGGGAATTGTTCCGAGCAAACAGCATGAGTCAATATTTCGTGAAGCCGCAACACCAAGGAGAAGTCCGTTTTGGCCGGCAATATAGCCGTCCGGCATGGGAACCACATGAAATTTATCAAGGTCCTTGAATGACGACGGATGATTACAGGCACTCATAACTTTCGAAGGAGCTTTGTGGCTCATTGGCTGCGCGAATGCCGCAGCAGTAAAGATCCGTTTCACTTTATACCGCTCTGCAATATCAAGGATCGTTTTAATTATGGTAATACCGTCTTTACCAGCGACCTGAGCACTGCTTTCAAAAATTAACGTGTCGGGATTTTTATGATAGTAAAAAACAGCCCCTGGAATCTCGGGAAGCTGCGCTACTCCATCCTTTACAATTATAGAATCAGGAATAAAAAAAGAAGCCATATCAATTTCGGCAAAAACTTTCGCATCCAGTTTACTGCGAAGATAATCCATTGAAATAATGCCAACATTACCCATACCCGGCCACGCAGCAAACATAACAGGCCGTGAGCTAAAAGTTATCTCTTCAAATATTCTCATTACCAATACTCCCGTTTTTATATATCAGGTAATCCGCCATACTATATTTTACTCTTTTTATGAATTAGTCGCAAACATGTTTTTCATTATTTTCACATTTTAATATAAATCATAATGGAACTTTTTAAGAAAAAATTAATTTTTGCCCCAATGGCGGGCATTGCCGAATCGGTTTTTCGGACAATATGCAAAAGAAACGGCGCAGATATCGTATTCTCCGAAATGATAAGTGCTGATGGAATTTACTACAATGGGCAAAAAACATTATCACTTTTAACATTTAACAAACAAGAACGGCCCATTGGAATCCAGCTTTTCGGATCAAATGCAAAACACATTGCCTTTGCCGCCCGGTATATCGAAGAACATGCCCGGCCCGATTTTATTGACCTGAACTGCGGCTGCCCTGTGCCCAAGGTGGTTAAAAAAAATGGCGGCGCGGCTCTCTTAAAAGACCCAAAACTTTTTAAAGATATAATTACAAAATTGACAAAAGCTGTCTCCCTACCCGTTACCGTAAAGCTTCGCTCCGGCTGGAAAATAAACGAATGGGTTGATACGGATTATGCAAAGATTGCAGAGGAATGCGGGGTCGCGGCTGTAACACTTCACCCGCGGTCAAAAACCATGGCTTTTTCAGGTAACGCCTTGTGGGAACGTATAGCGCTTCTAAAAAAAACAGTAAGCATCCCGGTTATAGGAAACGGTGATATTATAACACCAAAAGACGGGTTAGACATGTTTTCACAAACAGGGTGCGACTCCATTATGATCGGCAGAGGAGCGTATGGGAATCCATGGATCTTTCAACAAATCAAAAAGTTGGCAAAAGGAGATGATGTTGCCCAGGTCTCACATGAGGACAAAATTAAAACCGCATTAATCCATCTTAAAGAGTATAAACGTGTCTATGGAGAAAAGAGAGCGGCCAGGGAAATGAAAAAACATCTCGCACAGTACACCCGTGGAATGGTAAATGGAGCAACAGTGCGCGATACTATATTCAGGGCAAGAGCCACTGCTGAAATGGAAGATGTATTACATCAAGCTTTCAACTTGGTATAAAAGATTATTAAGCATTCTCAAGTTCCCCGGCGGTCTCCTGAATCCTCTGCCATGCTTGACGCACGTGGTGTTCCTCCGTATGAGTCTGGCCAACAGAAAATCTAATTGTATATTGACCATTAAGAGTTGTATGTGTCAAATATAATTTCCCGCTCCGGTTGAGTTTCTCCACCAATTGCCGGTTAATGCTATCTCCTCCTTTATGCCGGAAACAGACCAGGTTTAACGGCGGGGGCACCACAAGCCCGAAATTCTCAGACTCCTCAATCCACTTGGCAAAATTCCGAGCAAGGTCAACATGACGCTTGATATGAAAGCGCAGGCCCTCCACACCATAATAGCGAATGACAAACCAGAGTTTCAGGGAGCGGAATCGCCTGCCTAAAGGAATATGCCAGTCCCTGTAGTCAATAACAGCTCCCGACTCTGTCGCTTTATTGCGTAAATACTCCGGCAGAATACTCAGGGTCTTGATTAAAGCGGCACGGTCAGCCACATAAAAGCAGTCACAGTCAAAATTGGTAAACATCCACTTATGCGGATTGAAACAATAGCTATCTGCAAGTTCTAACCCATTATGTATAAATCTGTACTCAGGGCATACCGCGGCTGTACCTGACATAGCGCCGTCAACATGCAGCCAGAGCCCCTCTTCTTTACAAATACGTCCGATCTCCGGCAGGGGATCCATTGCGTTGGAGGAAGTTGTTCCCACTGTCGCATGCACAAAGCAGGGGGCAAGTCCCGCCTGACGGTCTTTCTTTATCTGTTCTACCAATGCATCCGGGCGCAGCGCGAATTTGTCGTCAACATCAATCAGCCGAAGGTTTTCGCTGCCGATCCCTGCAATCTTCACCGCTTTCTCAATTGACGAGTGGGCCTGTGTAGAAGCGTATACAATCAGGCGTCCATCGCAGCCACAGGAGTTTGTTTTATAATCAGTCGCCCGCTCCCTGGCTGCAAGAAGAGCGCAGAGTGTTGCACTTGACGCCGTGTCCTGGATAACCCCGCCACCGGCGCCGCCGGATCTGAATTTCTCAGGCAGCCCCAGTATATCAACAAGCCAGTCCAGGACTTGTGTCTCAAGCTCCGTGCACGCCGGTGACGTCATCCAGAGCATTCCCTGCACCCCGAGCGCTGAAGAGAGCAATTCACCTAAAATAGAAGGGCCCGAAGCGTTTGCCGGAAAGAATGCAAAGAAATTGGGCGACTGCCAGTGAGTCACTCCGGGAAGAATCAGTTCATTTATATCTTTGAGAATAGCGTCAAAAGCCTCACCTTTCACAGGCGGCTCATCCGGAAGCGAAGCCCGAACCTGTCCCGGCTTAACCTGTGATAAAACAGGAAAAGACTCGATATTATTATAATAATCAGCAATCCAGTCAATGACCGCATAACCATTTTTGCGAAATTCTTCCAGGCTCATGTGAAAAGTTTTTTCTTCAGGCATATAATCCCCTTTTTTAATAGCTCTGTATAATAAAGAAAGCAAAAAAAGAATAATTTCAGAAGAATACAGGCGCGTAAAAAAAATATATCAAAACCTTGAATTAGTTAAGGAGATTGGGTCTACTCGACCCTTCTTGTATTTAAACTGATAAACTTCCACCGTCCCTTTTTCTCCTAAAAAAATATTCGAATATATTACTTTGGTATCTTCACTTCAAAAATCAACGGCCAGTATTTCCCTGTAATAAAAAAGGTATCCTTCTCTTTATCGTAGGCAATACCGTTCAGTACATCCTGCTGTCTCAGGGTACCTATCTGCTTTACAAGAGGGGTGCAGTCAATAATTCGCAGCACCTTCCCGCTCTCAGGATCAATTTCATAGATAAAGTCATTAAACCACACATTTGCGTAGATTCTATTTCTTGCATACTCCAACTCGTTAAGCTTTGTAAGAGGGGCGCCACGAAAGGTGATTACTGTCCTTTTCTTAATTCTGAATTCATCGTCTCTCCAGTACAGGGTGTCGCTGCCGTTACTCATAATAAAGTATTTCCCGTCTGTAGTAATCCCCCACCCTTCACCACCGTACCTGTATGTGCCTATATTTTTCAAATCCGGATAGGAATAAATGATCGCATTACCGCTTCTCCAGGTAAGTTGAATAAATTTATTATCCTTCAGTACAAGCCCCTCGGCAAAAACACCGGCAACAGGGATATTCGCCTGTATAGCTCCATCCTCGGCATTTATGCATTTTAAGCCCGATTTCTCCTGAAGGCCGGTACTCTCATAAATTTTACCCTTATGGTACAGAAGTCCCTGTGTAAAAGCCTGATTGTCATGAGGGATTGTACGGAGAATCAGCGGTGTTATTTTTTGTATTTCTACCTGTTTTTGCCTGGAACCGTTGGAAGAATCGCATCTCCCAAGAAATAAACTGATAAGGAACAGTAAAACAAAAGGAGGGGTGGTTTTGAAAAAGGAATAAAAGTGTTTCATAGTATCTCTATCCTTAAAACCACCAGGACAGGTCAAAGTTAAATTCCTCATTGAAAAAATCCCATGCTGCCTCAACCTTGAGCTTCCGCATGAATAAATAATTCTTTATAAAGCCGAACTCCATTCCGGCGCCTATAAGGTGTGATACTGAAGCAAATTCAGACCTGTATTTCTTATCAAGAAAAGCATCTTTTTTAGCCCCGGAGAAATACTCCTCCGTACCGGCAAAATCCAACTGATAAAACAGTGAGCCGTAAAGATTATCAGCATATAATCTGCCGCGGTTAATATTCCTTATAATCGGAAATATAAAGGCCGTTCTATTGCTGGATGTTAAAAGGAATGTATAGTCAGTGGAATCATAGTCGTTATTAATGGGGCCGGATACCTTTTTATTAAACTTCGAGCCATAGTTCCGGGTGCTGAGGCTGAAAGACGCGTATTTAAAAAGCGGAAATGCATGTCTAAACTCCATACCAAATGACAGGGATGTGACTGTTTCATAGGTAGTATCAGAATCAACCAGTGTTCCGGCGCTGTCAAGTTGATCTTCAATTTTATATGTGGGGGTTACATCGGGCCCTACAAACACATTCAGTTGTGATATGCCGGCCTTATTATAGTAAACATCCTCATTGGAATAGCGATTATATATCCACTGGATCCATACAGGAGCGGACATGCCAAAGCCCGCATCCGCAAGTGAAAAAGGAAGAACGATGAAAGACGGCGATACACCCACGTAAAGGTCGCGGGTTAAATGCCACTCTATGTACGGATCAACATAAATAATTGCAGGTATCATTACCGATAAGAAAACTACCATTGCATCAAAACCAACTGTTGGTTTTAACGTGCGGTTCTCTATGCCAAAGAAAGGAATGAGAAACGGTACACTGACAGCGGATTCGCTCGTTTCATCAGTGTCATTCTCTGGGGCATAAGCCATGGTAGCAGTCATGATATCTCTTTTAAGGGCCGGATTAATCCTGCCGTATAGCTTCTGCTGCTGCCTGCGAAGGTAGCCTGGTCCGGCAGTAAAACGTGCATGAGAAACATTTACCGGTGCTTCGGTAAAATGCTCTCGGGAATTCCTACCTTTTGCCGTGTCCTCATCATCTCCATCCCAGCCTGCTATAACATTGATGACGCCTCCCATATACATATCTTTCAGGCCAACTGCATCAGACCTGGTCATGCCAATCCCTGCCTCAAAGTTAAGGAGTATATCCCACGAATTATCCTGAACCTCACCCTCAGTTATCAAATCCTGCAAAGCCCTGTCCACATCCAGACAGGTCACTGAAGTCAGGATCTCCCACCGTGCCCTGAGATATTTCGGCTCATAGATACTTTCCTTAATTCTTACCTTGCCTGTCGGGGTGGGCAGGGGTTTGAAGAGGCAGGCAGGGGTATTGGGAATTTCATACGGCACCCCTTCCGAAGAGCATTGTGCTATCCTGAAACCGTTTGAGATATATTCCGATATCATCAATTTTCCACTCTTGTCATATACCGGATAAAAAGCACCTCCCTTAACAGAGGTATGACGCTTAAGGTCAGAGCCATCCTGCGTTATTGAGTAAATATTAAACACACCGTCATAATCAGCGCTGAAATAAATTCTTCCGTCCTGCCCGCAATAGGGCGTCTCTTCCTGAGCCTCAGAACATACCAGAGTATCCAAATCGCATTTACCTATATCTACCTTAAATATTCCTGCCTTCCCCTGAACAATTTTCGAAACAACCAGCATGTTATCATCTTTGGGAAAAAATGAGCTGGTGATAAAAGGCTCCCCTGCAAGCCCTTCAACCAGAGTAGTGAACTCTTTATTGCTCATAGAGAAAAGTACCAGGGAGAATGAATTTTCTTTAAACTGCACGCATACCAGGTCTTTACCGTTCGGCGATGCTGCAATATCATAAATACGGGCAGAATAGGTGAGCCGGGTCTCTTTTCCATCTTTTATATCATAAGCAAATATATCGTTTAAAAAAGACCCATTCTTATTTGGCTTCCGTGATTTTATATAATAAACAGTACTGCCATCCGGGCTGAAGTCCCAGCCGATCTTTGCATATTTAATCCGCGCCACTGCATCTTTCTCTCCATACTTTGCAATAACAAGATCAGTCCGGCTGAAATCATCCTTATGATTGGTCAACCAGCCCCAATACCGCCCATCGGTAGAAATCCTCGGAAGTTTATTTATTGTCCCCATTTCCCATACCGAAGTAAGCTGCGAGGACTCTTTCGGTACTACGGTTTTATAACCCGCTTTCAG
>JAUXBV010000406.1 GCA_030619215.1 Fibrobacterota bacterium
AGTCTGTCTCAATTAACGTCATTACATCTGTCCCGAAACCATCTGACCGGCCCAATACCAACCATGCTGGGCAACATAACCAGCGTGAGATTCCTAACGCTTCAAGGAAATCAATTGTCCGGAAGCATTCCGGTTAGCCTGACCAATTTGACCATGCTGTTTCATTTAAATTTAGACTACAATGCACTTTATACGGATGACAGTGCGTTGAAAACCTTCCTTGATGTCAAAGACAATGACTGGGCAAACACCCAAACGGTTGCGCCGGCAAACGTTTCATCCACCTATCTGTCCGGCGATTCCATCTCAGTAGATTGGGAACCCATCCGCTACACACAAAATGACGGTGGTTATGAGGTTTTTTGGGGTTCAGTTTCCGGCGGCCCTTATCCCCTACATGATTCGACTGTCGACAAAACGGCTTCCGTAATGAACCTGACCGGCCTCAGCGAGCATACGGGATACTACATTGTCGTCAGGACGCGAACCGACAGCCATGCATCAAACAGCAATACGGTATACAGTGATTTCAGTACGGAAATATATGCCGCAACATCAACGGCGGGTGTATCCGGGGCTTTGACCCTTTCCATTTCCGGACACGATGACATAACTGTAACCAACGCGACCGTATCCATCGAAGGAATTCCTTCTTCCACAGAGACGGATACCAATGGCAACTTTTCCCTGCAAGGTATTGCTCCGGGCACTTACACGCTCACCATTACAGCACCGAACCTGGCCCCTGCAAGTCATGAATTCACAATAGCCGAAGATCAGCAAGTGGACCTTGGAACCATTGAAATGGCGGTTCTGACACAACAGGACATCGATGATGCCGTTTTGAATGCGATTAATTCATGGGACGTTGATGGAGACGGTAAGATAGGTTTGGTGGATATCATCTGCTGGCTTCAGGTCCAGGTAGGCATTCGAAGCGCTGATTAAAGACGGCATACCCATAATGCTTATTGAGGAGGCAGAACCGGTTTGAGGTTTATAAATCCGCTGCTTTAACATGAGAGGTAAGCCCTTATGAAGCTGCTTTTGGCCATTGTTCTTGTTTCACTTATTGCGCTAATCGGTTCCCGCCTTACTTTTTTCTCCCGTCGCCTCACCATGGGTCTCAAAAATATAATTTTTACCGGTACCGAATATATATTTCTGGGTATCTTTCTGGGCAGCTGGGGGCTTAATATTCTTGATGAAGAGACTTTAAAAAAACTCGAGCCGTTTCTTCTTTTTGCGCTCAGTTGGATAGGTTTTCTTTTTGGGCTTCAGTTTGAGATTAAGCGTTTAAAGGTGCTTCCGCGACGATATTTTTCAATTACAGCCATACAATCTTTTATTGTATTTGTCCTGGTTTCTTTTGTGACCTGGTATTCGCTTAACATCTTTGCTCTACTCCCGGAAAATTATATACTGCTGGCTTCAATTACCCTTGGCAGCGCCGCATCATGTACGGCGCAGTCAGCCATTGCGATTGTAAATCATAATTTTCGCATTGGAAACAGGGGATTGCTTGGGCTGATGAGGTATATATCCAGTGTTGACGGGCTTTTTGCGCTTCTGTTTTTTGCGGTGGCTCTCTGTATCCTGCCCCGCGGCGGTCCTGTCAATTTTGGTTTATTAAAATTGACAGGATGGCTGGCAATATCAATAGCCATGGGGATTTTACCGGCTCTTATTCTGATATTTTTAAGCAGTACAAGGTTCACCCAGCAGGAATATATGGTCTTTCTGATCGGTGTAATAATGTTTTGCGGTGGCCTTGCAGAAAGACTCCATTATTCGTCCCTTGTTGTCGGACTTGTGTGCGGATTTATTACTGCTAATTTTTGTCCCCATCGCTTAAGGGCGCTTTCAATTGTTATCCATGCGGAAAAATCAATCTATATTACGCTTCTTATTCTTTTAGGAGCTAGCTGGCATTTCAAGGTGGGCGTTACTTTAATTATTGCAGCTGTCTATTTTCTTTCACGGGTTGTTGGAAAAACCGTAGGGGTGTTTGCTGCAACAAGAATATTAAAACCGAAATATGAAGTGCCCCCCAAACTTGGTCTTGGCCTGATATCTGAAGGGGGGCTTGCAGTTGCTATAATTATAAATGTAACGCTTCTTTATCCTGCACTTTCCGACGCTTTAATAACCATAATAATTCTTTCAGTAATTATAAATGAGTATATCAGTCCGGTGCTGATTGTTAAACAGTTTGGTGATGTGCTGCATCTTGCAGAAGACCGTTTTAAAGCTGTAAAAAACCATCAAACTGAAATGAAGTAAAGAATCCTGGCCCAGAAGACCAGGTTTTTTATCTTTAAATAAATAACCGGAAAACCTAATGCAAAACAGAATAATCGGTTTAATTATTGTTATTGGTACCATGTCTCTGTTTGTCAGTTCCGGATTATTGGGGATATCAGGGGATGTGTCTCCGTCTCTTGTTCTCGGGTTTATGCTACTTTCAGCATATTGTATTGGTTTTATTCTTGCAAGGCTGGGCCTGCCTCAGATTACGGGATATATATTTGCCGGTCTTTTTTTTGGACCTTTCTTCATTAATTACTGCAACAGCAGTGCAGTTAACGATCTTGACTTCTTAAACAGTCTTGCTCTTGCTTTTATTGCCTTTTGTGCAGGAGGGGAACTCAAACTCGTAAGTATACGTTCTAAATTAAAGATTATTTTATGTCTTATCGGAGGGGTGACGTCAGTTGTTATTACGGGTGTAACACTTTCAGTTTTTCTTCTTTCATCGTACATTCCATTTATGTCGGATTATAATGTTTCTGCACGCCTGGCTGTTTCCGCGATATTTGGTGTTATTGCGGTTGCCCGTTCACCATCGTCTGCTATTGCCATTATAAGTGAAACAAAAGCAAAAGGTGACTATACGGATACTGTTCTTGGTGTAATTGTGGCAATGGACGTGCTTATAATTATACTTTTTGCGGTTATAATATCTGTCTGCCAGGCAACCCTTTCGATTTCCGGTGGAATGGATGTTTCATTTGTTTTATACCTTCTGCTTGAGATAGTTATTGCTTTTATATTCGGTTTTCTGCTCGGTAAGATAATTGTTTTCCTGATTGAAAAGGTAAAGGTTGAGTTTCCTGTTGTGATTGTAGGAATGGGTTTTGTTGTTATTAAGTTCTGCCATTTTATGGGTGAATCTTTTTATGACATTCATGATATAAGCGTAAACATTGAACCGCTTCTTATCTGTATGTTCGCAGGTTTTACTGTCCAGAATTATTCAAAGTACGGTAGTACATTTTTAAAGAGAATGGATAGTGTATCTCTGCCTATATATGTTGCTTTCTTTGCTATTACGGGTGCATCGATAAACATCGAGGTCTTAAAATCATCCTGGTTTTTGGGGCTTATGATTGTTTTTGTGAGGACCCTGATGATATTTATGGGTTCGCGATTAAGCGGGAAAATTTCAGGGGATAAAAAGGGTATCTGTAACAATGCATGGTTTGGTTTTATTACCCAGGCGGGTGTAAGCCTGGGACTTTTATCCGAGGTTGTGAGGCGGTTCCCTGAAATAGGAGGAGATATACAGAGCATACTTATTGCCGCTATAACTGCGAATCAAATTGTCGGTCCTGTGGCGTTCAAGTATGCACTTAATAAGGTGGGAGATGCAAGGGCAGGTAACAGCAAACAGGGACTAGCTTCCTGGAAACAGAAACAACGTTAAATCGTTAAAGGCTTAACTGATAGAAGGCCGGGAGGCGATAAAGCTGAAAGGCTATGCGGTTGTGAGGATAGGATGTTATGATGCTTGGAAGCTGAATCTTGAACCTGTGAACCCTGAATCCAAAAACCTTGCTTCCGTGTTAAACATGGTATGACATCCCTGACACCTGCTATCTGACAGCTGACTCTGCATTGAAGCTTGACCCCATACGTTTAACATTATAAGTAAATAGCAATCAATTATTACAAGAGGTATGGCATGCTGATTACTGATTATCTTAAAGAGGAATGCATCGACATTTCACTTTCAGGGGAAAATAAGGAAGACGTAATAAAAACACTTCTGGATTTTATTCTTAAAAATGATCCGGGGATAAACCGTGAAAAAACACTTAAAGATCTGTTTGAAAGGGAAAAACTGGAATCAACCGCTATTGGTAATGGGGTTGCGATTCCCCACGCATGGATTGAG
>JAUXBV010000467.1 GCA_030619215.1 Fibrobacterota bacterium
AATTATATGGCGCGGTGTGGATGCAATCCATTCATCGCCACGCAGTACATGTGAAATTTCCATGAGATGATCATCAACAACATTAGCAAGGTGGTAGGTTGGGAAACCGTCCGATTTCAATAATACAATATCATCAAGCATATCGCTTTTATAGGTAATCCCGCCCCTTATGGCATCAGTAAAGGATACGTCACGTCCCAAAGGAATCTTCAGTCGTATCACATGAGGTGTGTTCGCATCAAGCAACTTTTTAATCTCACCCTCAGGTAAATTCCGGCAGTGCCGGTCATACCCCGAAGCACTAGACGATTTTGCTTTCTGCTGCTCTTCACGCATCTTCTGAAGGCGCTCGGGAGTGCAGAAGCAGCAATAGGCATGGCCACTCTCGAGCAGTTGATCAGCCTTTTCCCTGTAAATCCCAAGACGCTCCGATTGAAAATAGGGACCTTTTTCACCGCCGGCTTCCGGTCCTTCATCCCACTGCAACCCCAGCCAGCGCAGGCTGGTGAATATCTCCCCAAGCGCATCCTCCTGAAAGCGGCTGCGGTCGGTGTCCTCTATCCTGAGGATGAACTCCCCTCCATGACGACGCGCAAAAAGATAATTAAACAAAGCTGTTCTTGCGCCACCGACATGAAGATACCCTGTTGGTGAAGGAGCAAAACGTACACGGATATTATTTGACATTTACGACATCCTGTAATACTATCAGAATTTTTGCAGGAAATAATGGGTAAAAATAAGTTATTATAAAGGTATAAAGGTATATACTGCGGAAATACTTTTATTGCGTACAATACTGTTTATACTAAAGTACAAGGTGCACCAATAAAGAGGCACTTCGCCGATTTATCGGTATAACATTATGTAGGAGCAGAAAGGTCATTTCCATGACCTTCTGCTTAACATACTGTTTATCGAGAAGTAAGTTTGGCAATAGCCAGCTTTTTCATCATGCGATTACACGCCTTCTCACCAAACACTTTACAGAACTCATCCACTTTTGATCTCATAAATTCTTCGCGGCCATGGTTAAGTTTTTTGAATTTCTCAAGCTCACTGCGCTTATTTGCATATTGCCGCATGCAACCGTATATATGGCCTTTGAGGAGGTTGGTTATTGAGATCTCAGGTGATTCGCTTTCCCTATTGTTAAGAAAATTGAGGGCTTCTTCATATTCTCCCTCGCGGCATATATGATACGTCCATATAACAAGGTCAAGCTTAATCAACTCTTTGTCTGCGTTAATAAGCCTGCGTCTCAGAAGCTCCATGTCAAGCTCAGGGTTTCTCCCCTCATAAAAAGTAATCAACTTGTGCAAAGCCTGAATATTATCCGAATCCCGGGAAAGCAGGCTTCTTAATACATCTTCAACATTCTGATATTTTTTCCGCCGCTCATAGAGATCCGCAAGAAGAAGATAGCTGAAATAATTACCGGGAGCAACCGTTATCTCCTGTTCGAGGCTCTGTGCCGCCTTATCTAACTTACCTATGCTGACGTATGCCATTGCAAGGCTATGGTAGGGTACATCGTAGGTGTCATCAACAATTATTGCTTTTTCAAACCATGAAATGCTTTCGGGTATTCTATCACAACTCTGGCAAAACTCCCCGGTTAAAAGGTAGATATCAGAAAGATCCCTTGTGTTTTCCTCGTTTTTCTTTTTAATATTCTCAAAAAAAGTACCTAACCGGGAAAGCTCCTCAACAACTTCCCGATCATTCCCCTCAAGGCATTCTTCATAACCCTTATCCTCAATCAGCTCAGCAAGGTCTTCGTAGGGATAGGAATAGTCCGATACCAGCTCACACAGTTTTTTCAAAGGACATCTTGTGGGATCGTACTTTTTTTTCCTATTTGCAATCATGTATTTCCTTTTCAGTAAATTGAAAATGAATAAATGTATATAGTAAACCACATAGTATCCTGTAGTACATATTGTATACTAATAATATAGTTATGGTATATAATGTGTCAACAGTTAATCCCCCTTCTTTAAAAAGGTGCTTGCTATTTTCCTTCAAGGTTATTAAAATAGAGGCTTGTCTTTACTTTTTAATACATAATACACAATGATATTTTTAGAATATTTTAGACAAGAGTGAATATGACCTAAATTGAGCGCTTGTTATTATGGATTTGATTTTTATAACCTCACAAGTCAATAGGAACCGCTCAATTTAGGTATGAGAGATTAAAAAAAATACCCCTTTTCTGATACATTTCGTTATATTTATTACATTAACAAACTCATGTTATACTTTTTAAACTGTTTAATTTGTAGAAGTAAAAATGTATAAATCCAAATATCTATTATTCTACCGCCGCGTATGAGAAATTTTTCAGGGCGCAGTTTTGCGTCCTCTGAAAAAGATCTCTGTTGCAGATTCGTGGCGGTTGGAACAGTCTCCTGAGGAGATGCTTCCTGTTATATGGCCGGCCAGGGTCTGCAAAGGCGGTGGGCATCTTACACGTATTGTCAGGAGGTGTTTCGTATGTCTAAAAAAATTACCAGCTTCTTCGCTTCACGCATCGGTATCATTATTGTCGGAGCGATTATCGGCATTATTGCCGCCCTGCTTCAAAAGCTCGGCAACCCGCCGAACATGGGCGTATGCGTTGCCTGTTTCCAGCGCGATATAGCCGGAGCCATAGGCTTCCACCGCGCAGCAGTTGTCCAGTATATCAGACCTGAAATAATCGGATTCGTTTTCGGCGCGCTTATTGCAGCCTTTCTCTTTAAAGAGCTCAAGGCAACCGCAGGCTCAGCCCCTATCGTAAGATTTGTTCTCGGTATGTTCGCCATGATCGGCGCGCTGGCATTTCTCGGCTGCCCCTGGCGGGCAATTTTAAGGCTTGCGGGCGGAGACCTTAATGCAATCCTCGGCCTGGTCGGGCTTATAACAGGCGTTGCCATCGGCGTCCGGTTTCTTAAATCAGGGTATAACCTCGGCCGCTCCTATAAAACCTACCCATCTGTGGGCTTGATACTGCCGCTGATAATGGCCGGTCTTCTGATTCTCCTTCTTGTAAAGCCCGGCTTTATTTTCCTGAGCGAAAAAGGCCCCGGCGCCATGCATGCAAATATTTATGTATCGCTGGCAGCAGGGCTTCTTATCGGTTTTTTGGCGCAGCGTACCCGTTTCTGTACCATGGGCTCAATACGCGACGTGATCCTTATGCGAGACACCCACCTGCTGAGCGGTGTGGGAGCAATGCTCATTGCTGCTTTTATGTTAAACCTGATCTTCGGCGCTGTTAAATTCGGCTTCGCGCCGCAGCCTATTGCCCATAGCAGTCATCTCTGGAACTTTTTGGGCATGGTACTGGCAGGGCTCAGCTTTGCCCTTGCAGGCGGATGCCCCGGAAGGCAGCTCTTTCTGGCAGGTGAGGGAAACAGTGATTCAGGTATTTTTGTGCTCGGTATGATTGTCGGCGCAGGTGTAGCGCATAACTTTACCCTTGCCGGCAAACCCGATAAAATGATAGATGGGGTTTTTCAGGTAGGGGGAATATCAACTGCCGGGATGACAGCGGTAATCCTCGGTATTATCATTTGTTTGGTCATTGGTTTTACCATGAGAGAAAAGAACTGAAATAGAAAAAAGGGAGGTATTTAATGTCTGATACAGTTGACGCACGAGGGCTTTCCTGCCCGCAACCGGTTATTCTTTCTAAAAACGCGATTAACAGGGGACTCTTTCCAATTGAAGTGCAAGTCGGAGGCCAAGCGGTCTTAGGAAGA
>JAUXBV010000499.1 GCA_030619215.1 Fibrobacterota bacterium
CCCAACTACCGACCTTACCACACTGCACACCTCATCATGCACCAGTCCATTTGAAGCAACATACCCTTTTGTTTTATATGTGGCTGGCGTACCATAAAAATCTGTAAATTTCCCACCGGCTTCAGTTACCAATGACAATCCTGCCGCAAAATCCCAGGGTTTATCATCAAATTCAACGGATATATCAAGTTTACCCTCTGCGAGAAGAGATAATAGAGTAGTTGACGCTCCAAACATTCGAACATTAAAAACTTTCTTACCCAGTTCTTTTAATACTTTCGGCTTTAGAACCGGATTGTATCTTATACTTGAGTCATATGACAATGTACAGGTGTTTATCTCTTTTCGATCTGAGACATGTATACGTTTTTCATTTTTATAAGCACCGCTCCCCTTTTCAGAAACATATAATGCATTATCTAACGGGAGGTATATAATTCCTGCAACAATATTTACTTTATGGACAATACCGATAGAAACTCCGTAATGAGGGATTCCGCGTATGTAATTGTGAGTGCCGTCAAGTGGGTCAATAATCCAGAGATACTCACCGCTTGATTCAGGAACACTTCCCTCTTCACACAGTATACCATGCCCGGGGAATTCAGACTGTATAATATCCACTACAATCTTTTCTGCCAGCGGATCTATGTCAGTCACATAAGACCAGTCATCCTTTTCAATGATTTCCTTTTGTTTATCCGCATTTTTTAGCAGAAATTCTCCTGCTTCGCGTGCTGCTTTGATACCGGCTTTAATAATGTCCTTCAATTTTATTCCCCTTTGTATTTATCTATTTTTTTAATTTATTATAATTAACTAATGAGCTGCGCTCCAGTTCTCTCCAGAGCCTGTATCAACTTTTATTGGAACATTAAGTTTATACGCACTACTCATCTTATCTATTACCCATTTTGAAAATGTATCTATTTCCTTTTCCGATACTTCAAAGACCAGCTCATCATGAACCTGTAGGATCATTTGTGCATCATCGAAAGTATTGGTTATTTCATTTTGAATATTTACCATTGCGATTTTTATTATATCGGCGGCAGTTCCCTGGACAGGGGTGTTAATGGCTGTCCGCTCAGCAGCTTCACGAATGCGTCTCTGCTCGGAGTTAATATCAGGCAGGTAACGCCTCCTTCCAAGAAGAGTCTCACTGTAACCGTTTTCCCCGGCGTCTTTAATACATTTATCCATAAACTGATGAATTGTAGGAAACTGCTCAAAATAGGCGTCGATGAACTCCTGGGCTTCCCTGAATGAAATTTTAAGCTGCCTGGAAAGGTTAATGGGTCCCATGCCATACATGAGGCCGAAGTTGATTGTTTTTGCTGCTCTACGCATATCCGGTGTGACCATCTCCGGAAAAATATTATAAATTGCCGATGCAGTCTCGGTATGAATATCCCTGTCCTCTTTAAACGCCTGAATCAGGCGTTTGTCCTTTGACAAGTGCGCCAAAATACGCAGCTCTATCTGGGAGTAATCCGCCGAGATTAACGCCTTTCCATCCGAAGCAATGAAGCCCTCGCGAACTCTTCTTCCTTCATCTTTACGTATCGGTATGTTCTGGAGGTTCGGGTGTGTGCTTGATAAGCGGCCTGTAGCGGTTATCGTCTGATTAAACGATGTGTGCACACGTCCACTCTCTTCATTCACCTGCCCTGGAAGTGCATCAATATACGTTGACAGAAGCTTCTGAACCTCACGATGCTCAAGCATCTTTTGTGCAATAGGAAAATCAGGTGCAAGCTTTTCAAGCGCGTTAACATCGGTTGACAGGCCGGTTTTTGTCTTCTTGGATTTCGGCAGTCCCAGTTTGGTAAAAAATATCTCGCTTATCTGCTTGGGTGAATTGAGGTTAAACTCCTCCCCTGCCAGATCATAGATTTCTTTAGATATTTCCGCTAACTTTTTGCCATACTCTATTGAAAGCTTCTTCAGAAATGCCGTGTTAATCTTGACACCATGCCACTCCATCTCAGCAAGAACTGTAACCAGAGGTATCTCAATGGATTCAAACAGGGTAACCAAATTCTGCTCTTTAAGAAGCGGTTGTAAAACTTTCATAAGCTTGAGAGGAATAACAGCGTCTTCACCTGAATACTCTGCTGCATCCTGGATGGTAACTGTGGCAAACGACTTCTGGCTTTTTCCTTTGCCAATAAGCGATTCCAGCGAAATCGTTTTTATATTAAGCCAGTGAGCAGCGAGAAAATCCATGTTGTATTGTCGTTTTCCGGGATCTATAAGATAAGCTGCGATCAAAGTATCAAAGTAAATTCCACCCATTGTAATTGAATACTTCTTAAATATCTGATAATCATATTTAAGGTTCTGCCCGATTTTCTTTATATCCTCTGATTCAATTACCGGTTTAAGAATTGACAGCGTTTTATCAATTGGAAGGTTGTTACCTGAATCATGACCTACCGGAACATACCACGCTTCTGAATCGGAAACAGCCATAGATATTCCCACCAGGGCGGCAGATCTGGCCTCAACGCTTGTTGTCTCTGTGTCAACAGATACAAAGCCGGCTTCCTTTATGCGTTCGACAATAGCTTCAAGCTCATCGATTTTCTTTGGAATGTGAAAAGTGAAATCGGTTTTATCAGCTACGTCAAAAAGGGGATTTTTTAATAATGAGCTGAACTCCATCTCCTTGAAAAATTCTATACACTCTTCCCGTTTTACCTGCCTTGTTTTCAACTCCTCAAGGTTAATATCCATACCTATATCATACTTCAAAGTTACCAGCTCTTTGCTAAGCTTGATCTTATCAATATTCTGCTCTATCTTCTCTTTGAGCTTGGGATTACTAATGGTTGACAAGTCATTGATCAACGTATCTACTGAGTCGACATTATCAAGAATTTTTACCGCTGTTTTCGGCCCTACTCCGGGAACACCGGGAATATTGTCGGAGCTGTCTCCCATTAACGCAAGCAGATCAAGTATCTTTTCCGGAGGAACACCCATTTTCTCTTTCACCTCAGCAGGCCCCATCCTGGTAAACTTCCCACCGGATTCCGGCGCTAGCATCCGGACATCTTTTGATACCAGTTGCATGAGGTCTTTATCTTTTGTAACAACAAAAACCTTAAACCCTTCTTTTTCAGCTTTTTGAGTCACATGTGCAATGATATCATCCGCTTCAATGCCATCTTTTAAAAAGTAGGGAATATTAAAACACTCCACCAGTTTGAAAATAAGCGGTATCTGGCTTATCATGTCATCAGGCATTGCCTCCCTGTTTGCTTTGTACTCTTTGTAAATCTCTTTCCTGAATGACGGTTTGGGACTGTCAAATAATACAGTAATATAGGGGCACTTATAATCCTCTAAAATGCGGAGAAGGTAATTGGCAAATCCGAATACCGCGCTGGTGGGCTGGCCTTTTGAATTTGTCAAAGGGTTGCGGATCATTGCGAAGTAAGCCCTGTAGGCTAATGCGTGGCCGTCAATGAGGTATATTTGTTTATCATTCATATAATTGTAAGACCTTTTTTATTATTTATTCAACCACTTTATACCCTGCATCCTTAACTGCTGCCTTGACTTC
>JAUXBV010000163.1 GCA_030619215.1 Fibrobacterota bacterium
CTAAGTATAGGATAATATTGAGTCTCTTTTAAGAGAGATAATGAGTACTAACAAATAAATTTGTAAGTACTCATTATCGAAGCGGACAGGTCATATCAAATATGCCCTGCCGCTTAACTCACTATTATACGTTTTCTGTCAGAAGAAACTAACCTTTTTTGAATAAAATTTGTGTTTTTTTAAAAAAATGCTATATATTTTATGGGTGGAAAGCAATTTTTAACGAATATAATTAAGTATTGAATGGTCGAAAAAAACTATAACCCGGAGGTATTTATGTTTAAAAAGCTTTTACCCTTTTTGCTGATTCCCGGTTTGCTGTTTGCTTCTGTAGTTGAGATGGAATATAGTTTCTCAAAACCAGTGATATTAAAAGGAGCGGCAATAGTAGCTGGATGCCGTTTTTCCCGTGATGCATTTTCGCCGCTGGTTTCGGTTAAACAGGTGAGAGTGTTGATCCCGTATGGCCAGGCAGTTGAATCTTTTGATGTTGAATATGGCAATCCCATCTACCTGGACGGAAAATTTTCTCTTATACCTTATAAACCTGACGGAAGAATATCGGTAGCGCCGCCGAAAGATTATTTGACACGCAGCTCATCGGTTTATGATAAGGATGAATTTTATCCCGCATCCGTAAAATCGAAAGATTTTTATATAATGAAGAAAAACGGACACAGTATTTTCATCGCACTGCTAAATCCTGTTCAATATAACCCGGTAACAGGGCTGATAAGATACTACAATACGATTTCCGTTAAAGTGAATATCGCTGCAACCAGCGACCTGCCTGTTTACAAATGCAATAATTTTATCAGGAGTCAACTAAGGCACCTTGTCGATAATCCGGCTGAAGTGGAAAAACTGCAAGACAGCAAGGCCGGCCCCAATGACTATGAATATTTAATACTCACGACAGATGCTCTTAAAAATGCTTATGATCCCTTTATTGAATTTAATAAAAGAAGGGGTTTAAGAACACAGGTGCAGACTATTCCGTACATAAAATCAAACGCTACCGGCACGGATGATCCTGACAAAGTGAGAAATTACATTATACAGGAGTATGAAGATAACAGTATCAAATTTGTGCTTCTCGGTGAGGATGACGACAACAATGATGCTAATGACGTCCCGCACCGGGGGCTGCATTCACAAATGTATGATTATGGGACAGATTTTCACGATGACAAAGATGTTGCTGCAGATATGTACTTTTCATGCCTTGACGGTGACTGGAAGGGTAGTAATCAATATTATGGAGAGTACGGTACCGAAGATATCGGCTGGGAGGTATATGCGGCCCGTTTTGCGGTTGATGACGCCACTGAATTAAATAATATAATGAATAAGACAATAAAATATTCGGAGCAGCCGGTTGCAGATGAAGCGGTAAATAATCTCCTTCTCGGTGAATACGCCTGGGGCCCGCCTGATCATCCGGTCGAGTGCTGGGGTGGTGATTGTATGGACCAGTTGGTGGGAACCTGTACAAAAAATAATTACTCCACTTCGGGATTTCCCAGCAGCTGGAATACCACCAAGTTATATGATAAAAATCAGAGCTGGTCCAGCAGCACCCTCATGAGCACCATAAGAAATGAGAAAATCACATGGATTGACCATGTCGGCCATTCAAATAACAACTATATTTTTAAATTGTATACCAGCAATGTGACCAATACCAATTTCACCAATGATGGTACCAACGCCAACTTTTTTATTGCCTATACCTATGGCTGTTATCCGGGAGCATTTGACAACAGGCAGTCCAACGGCAGTTACAGTAGCTCTGACTGCATAGCTGAAGCATTTACAGCCGGGATCTCAAACGGGTGTGTTGCCTTTATCAGTAATACCAGAGTTGGGTTAGGTGATGACGGAACCGCAAGCGCCGACGGTACGGACGGCTCAAGCCAGCGATATATCAGGCATTTTCATGATGCGGTTTTCGGCAAGAAGATCCATTATGCGGAGATGATGAGCGCCTATTCAAAAGAGATAAATGCCGACCTCATCTGCATTCCCGACGCCAATACTAAAGACCCGCCCTATTTCGGGCAGATGAAATTCTGCGCTTACCAGTTAAATGTTCTTGGCGACCCGGCTCTCTCAATATGGACGGTGGCACCGCAGCAGCTTACGGCAGATCATCCAACGACAGTCAGCTCCAGCGATACAAAATTTACATGGGATACGAAAAATGCTTATACGACAGTTGCCCTGCTCGATGGGGCAAGGGGTGACATTATCTGCTCCCAGATTACCGGCGAAGACGGTAAATGCGAAATCACTGACGAGGCATTCAAGAATTATGTCTCAGCCAATGGGGGTGGCAAGCTGGGAATAAATGTAAAGGCTCATAATTACCTGCCATATTCGGGCGAGATACAGATCAGTGGAACCGGCATACTGGAAGATATCGAATTTGTATTTAATAACAATTTCAATTTTATCGGAAGAACCGGAAAAATCACCTATACTTTACCTGCTTCGGGCTTGGTGAATATTTCAGTCTATAATTCCAAAGGAGCCTTAATTATAACGGTTGTTAATGAATATAAGGGTGCAGGAGAGTATACTGCAACATTTGCTAGTAACGATTTAAGCAATGGCATCTATTACTGCAGAATAAGTGCCGGTAATACTAAACTTGCAAGGAAATTTATCGTAACAAGATAATTTTGTAAATTACTTAAGATTAGAAAAAGTGCTTCCGGAGAAAGGGAGCACTTTTTTTATATCGAATAGCGGAAGGTATTCTACAATTGTAAACTCACCCTCCCCCCTTTACTAAAGATAGGGGGATTGGGATTCGCCCTCTTAATAAATTAAAATATGGATAATCTCTATATATTTTTTTTGGACATTAAGCTGTAATCACTCCGGTAAATAATTGATCCTTGTGCTGGTAAGATACACAAGGAGGCCCTTCTTTATATTGATTGTCAAAATGACAAATAAATTGCAGTTATCCGTGGAGAATAAATAAAATATTTCAGCAATATTCTTGCTGCCCTCTATGTTCCAATTCTATATTGTTCCGGGGTCTATATTAAGAATTGGACTATTTTAATTATTACAGGAGGCTCACTGGATGAGTAATGATTTTAAACCATATATAACGGATGACAAAATAATTCCCGAATTCACTTTTCAAGCAATAGCTCTGGGATTAATTTTAAGCATTGTTATGTGCGCGGCTAATGTCTACGTCGGCTTATATGCTGGAATGACAGTAAGCGCGGCAATTCCTGCCTCAGTTATTTCAATGGGAATACTTCGGGGCCTTCTGAAAAGAGGTACTATTCTAGAGAATAACATAGTTCATACCATGGCCAGCTCCGGTGAAAGCCTGGCAGCGGGTATCATTTTTACTATTCCAGCTATTGTTTTATTGGGGATATGGACGAATTTCAGGTACTGGGAAACAACCTTGATTGCAATGGCTGGTGGTGTTCTTGGTGTTGTAATGATGATACCTCTTAGAAAACCCATGATTATCGAACAAAAAGAGCTTAGATTCCCTGAAGGCGTTGCTTGCGCAGAAGTTCTTAAAGCCGGAGATAAAGGCGGCGCTGAGATGATGGGAATTTTCTCAGCTCTTGGAATCGGAGCACTTTTCAAGTTTTTAGTAAGCGTTGTAGGCCTCTTTAAAGGGTCTGTTGAAGGTGCTGTTAAAATTGGAAAAACTGCCTGGTACCTTGGAACTGACATCTCTCCCATGCTAATGGCTGTTGGTTTTATAGTAGGGTGGGAAGTTTCTATTCTTGTGTTTCTTGGCGGCGCCATTTCATTCTTTATTGCTATACCAATAATATCCAGTGGTGCTGAGCTCGCCTCCTCGGGAGTTTTAGATGCGGTATGGGGAATTTGGGATTCCCAGATCCGGTTTTTGGGTATTGGCGCAATGGTAGTTGCTGGAATTGCTTCTATTTTTAAGATTGCCGGTTCAATGGGCTCAGCTATACGAACCGCTATTGCAGGAATCCGTGGAAAAGAAGACACGTCATCATTACCAAGAACAGAACAGGGAATCACTGGTAGGGCACTTCTTATTATGATGGTGGTAGCTATGCTTCTTGGTTGTTTGGTCTATGCAATTATGACAAAAAGTGTGACCACAACAATAATAACCAGCATTGCCATGTTTATCCTTGCATTTTTCTTTGTTGCTGTTGCGAGCTATATTGTCGGCCTTGTCGGTTCATCCAATAGTCCTGTTTCAGGTATGACTATCTGTACGGTTCTTTTAACAGCGGGACTTTTACTTTTACTTGGTTACACCGGTGTAGAGGGAATGCTTGCTACCCTTGGTGTTGCAGGTGTTGTTTGTTGCGCGGCTTGTACTGCGGGCGATATTTGCCAGGACTTAAAAATCGGTCACATTTTAGGCGCGACTCCCAAGAAACTTCAGACAGGTGAATTAATTGGTGTTATGGTCCCTGCTTTTATTATTGCTCCTGTTATGCAACTTCTTCATAACGCTTATGGTATCGGAACTCCTGCACGTGAGGGTGTTCAGGCATTAAAAGCCCCTCAGGGTGTTATGTTTGAGAAACTTGTGGGCGGTATTTTTGGCGCTGGAAAAGACATCCCCTGGGATCTTGTTTTTTGGGGCGCCGGTGTTGGTGTTGCCGCAATTATTATTGATCGCATTTTCTTACAACCAAGAAAAACAAAATTCCGTTTATATGCTATGCCACTTGCAGTTGGAATGTATTTACCACTAACAGTAACATTTCCAATTCTAATTGGCGGCGTTGTATATAAACTTATTGAAAAGGCATCTAATAGGAGAGGCGACTCTGCTGAAGAGAAAAAATCTGTAGTCCATCGGGGCCTTCTTTTTTCTTCAGGTTTAGTTGCAGGGGAAGCTATAATGGGAATTATTATCGCCCTGATAGTTCTTGCTAATTTTAAAGTGCCGATACTTGCAGGCCTGGCTGCAAAAACTGGAAATCTTATAGATATATTATCTATACTTGGTTTGAGTGCTATTATCGTAATTCTTTACAGAAGGTCTATGAGAAAAACAGTGTAAAATCAGATCAATCAAACTAAAATATAATTAAAATAAGCTCATGTTATGCATGAGCTTATATTGTATATAACAAAGGAGTGAACAATGGACGCCAAAACAGAGAAGATTCTTGGGATTTTTGAGGAGATTAATAAAATACCGAGAAAATCAAAAAATGAGGAAAAAATTTCCAACTGGCTGGTTGAGTGGGCAAAATCTCATGGACTCGCAGTTAAGCAGGATAAGGCTTTGAACGTATGTATTCCAGTGCCGGCAACTGCGGGGCGGGAGAATGATCCCACAGTCATTTTACAGGGGCACATGGATATGGTTTGTGAGAAAACCCCTGATTCCACCCATGATTTCAGCAAAGACCCGATCAAACACATAATTGACGGTGAGTGGATGCATGCAGACAAGACTACTCTCGGTTCAGATAATGGAATAGGCATTGCTATGGCCCTCGAATTAGCAATCGATGATTCTATTTCACGACCGCCGCTGGAACTATTATTTACAGTTGATGAGGAAACCGGTTTATATGGTGCGAAGAGCATTGAGAGCGATTTTATCAGTGGCAAGATTCTTTTAAACCTTGACTCGGAAGATGAGGGCGTTTTCACAATAGGATGCGCCGGCGGCCGTGATGTTGAAATCAAGCTAAACTTGAATAAAGAGAGCCCGGATGCCCAAAACCCGTGCTTTAAATTATCGGTTGACGGCCTGAAAGGCGGCCATTCGGGTATTGATATTCAGGATCACAGAGAAAATGCAAATATCGTTATTGCAAGGCTCTTAAGATATATCGCCAAAGAGGTAGACTCTGTTCGTATAGCTGATATTACAGGCGGCTCTGCGCATAATGCCATTCCCAGGAATGCTTACGCACTTGTTACTGTTCCTGCATCGGATCAGGATACATTTAAAGATGTTTTTAATCGTGCGGCTTCAAAGCTTGAGAACCTGGCGAAGTCTTATGAACCTGATATTAAAATTTCTTTATCTGAAGAAAGTGAAAGCAAACAGCCGTATACAGCAGAAGACACAAAAAAGGTTATCAGCCTTCTCAATGCACTGCCCCATGGTGTGACAGGAATGTCTGTGGATATTGAGGGCCTGGTTGAGACTTCAAACAATTTTGCTACCATGGGAATGGAAAATGACGTTCTCACCCTGTTGTCAAGCCAGCGCAGCTCAATCGAAATCCAGCTTGAATATATCGTATCAAAGGTCGAGTCTGTTGCAGAGCTTGCCAATGCCGCGTATGAAACCAATGAAGGATATCCGGGCTGGGAGCCGAATCCGAAATCAAATATACTCGCCTTATGTAAAAATGTACATAAAGAGCTTTACGGAAAAGAGCCGCATGTAGAAGCTATACATGCGGGCCTTGAATGCGGGCTTATCGGTGCAAAGTTTGATAACATGGATATGATATCCTTCGGCCCGACGCTGAAGAATCCCCATTCACCCAATGAGAAGCTGCATCTTCCTTCGGTGCCGAAGGTGTGGAATTTTACCGTAGAGTTGCTTAAGGCGATTAAATAATATTTAAATATCAATTATTATTGTTTAAATAGAAGCATTTGTTCTGTAGGTATTCGATTCGAATAGATACTTGATGCTGGAATCTGGATGCTGGATTTAAAACATTAGCTGTTATACAAAATCCAGCAACCAGTATCCAGCAGCAGTTGCATATGCAAAGTAATTGGTGGTTTGTTCGTATTGGTATCAAGGTGGCAAAGAAAGAGTTTATAATGAAATCTATTCCCTCTTTGGCAACCGGAACCACAAATATCCCAGGATTATAAAAATCAGGATACAGTAGAACTGTAGGTCTTTTGAGGAAAAAGAGGTAATTATTCCCGATTTTACCCTGCTGGTAAAGATCCAGAGTCCTCCTCCTCCGGTATAACTCTCGATCAGCGAGCGAAGGCTGTCCGACCACATCACAGGGTTGTTCATTACCCTATCAGCAACCTCATGATCAATTCCGGATAAAAGCGGGCCGGAGCTCTTTGAGGCATTCTCCTCCAAAAAACGTTTATAATAAACCTCCAACACCCTGTTTTCACTGAAGCATCCATGATAATTTTTATAAAACGTTCCGTCAGACGCCTTATAATTAGGGCTTGCTGAAAGATGTCTAACTATCATATAAATCAACATGTTACATGTGGCATGATATATATTTAGTGCAAACAAAAACAGTAATTTTC
>JAUXBV010000484.1 GCA_030619215.1 Fibrobacterota bacterium
CATACCGGAATGACATTCAAAACAAGGTATATTTAACAGATACTAATTATTCTTCATATCTGTCAAATATTCATGCATCTTAACAATTACTTCAGTTGTACTGGTTAGCGAAGAGCCTGCCGCTACATACCCATGATTTTTTAACACGATTATATCACTTCCTTTACGAAAGGTTTCAAGGCAGAGCTTGGCAAGCTCTATTGTCCCGTATGGCTCTTCCCTCTCTGTTTCTTGAATAACGCCCTTAAGATCCATTGAGGTTGCCACCTTGTCATGAGCATGGATTACAGAAAGAATATCTTTTTTTTCATTATATAACAGGCCGTGGAGAAATGTTTCTGAAGATGGGGGTCGCTTCCCTCTGTATTTTACTGTGCTATTCTCTAATGAATATTCTTCCACATAGACAATCTCATTATCTTCTATATACCCCAGGTTACATTCAGAAGCGGTTATTAAAAAACCCTTTTCATAACGCAGGCTCATATTACCGCCATTTGCAGGTGCCATATCATGTTCAAATAATATTTTACCATTCTCCTTAAAAGAGGAAATGCACTTTATACATCTGAAAGGCAGTTTACTACTGATACATTCAGCTTGAAATTTTATACCGATATACCCATCAAGAATTGATTTATCCATATCTCTCCCCTTTTGAAAAGATAGCTAACTACCCCTGTATCCAATTATACGTCAGCGCAGTATAAAACGAAATTGCATTGACTAGATCTTCTATTTTTATCTGGTCATCAGGTGAATGTGCATGTTTTTCGTTTCCCGGGCCAAATCCAATTGAAGGTATATCAAACATACCTTTGGTAGCGACACCATTTGTTGAAAACTTCCAGGTGCCAATTTCCGGCTCTTCATTAAACTGTGATTTATAGGCCCCCACTGCAGTTTGAACCAGGGGGTGTGACTCCTCCATCAGCCACATCGGAACGTATGCTTTTGCTTTTGTTGTATAGCCGGTATAGCTTTTTATGGTGTACTCCGGAACGGATATATCTGCTTTGACTCCTTCTATGGAGTCAAGCCTGTTTATCTCCTGTAAAGATGTTTCAAGGTCTTCTCCAACGGTTATCCGCCTATCTATATGAATCGTGGCACTATCCGGGACAGCGCAGAGAGAAGGTGCTTCAGAGCGTATATCGGTTACCACGACACTCCCCTTTCCAAGAATTGAGTCGCTTGACAGGTTTCGATTTAACCTCTCAATATCCTGTATAACCGGGGTCATTTTATATATTGCATTCTCACCAAGCTCAGGGGTCGAGCCGTGGCATGACACTCCCTTTGCCTTTAATTTCATCTCCATTCTGCCCCGCTGGCCGATTTTTATTGTCATATCGGAAGGTTCGGTAAGCACAACAGCATTGGGTATAATTTTATCTTCCTCAATAATATATTTCCAGCTTATGCCCTCAAAACACTCCTCAAGCACTGAGGCTGAAACTATAAATGAGAGGTCCTCCGGAATACCCAGTGATTTCAATACTTTCCCTGCATATATTGCTGAAGCAAGGCCGCCCTTCTGATCTGAGGCTCCCCTGCCATAGATAATCCCGCCCTGACAATCACCCTTAAAAGGGTCGACCTTCCAATTGTCCGTATTACCCACATCAACAGTGTCGCAGTGTCCGTCAAAGGCAATAATGCGGCTGCCGGAACCCATCTGCCCAAACAGGTTTCCCATTGGGTCAAGCCAGACCTTATTATAACCAATCTTTTCCATTTCCTGTTTAATCCTGTCAACAACAGCTTCTTCATTCCCACAGGCAGATGGTATTGCGATAATATCCCGAAGAAACCGTACAATATCATCGGTCAACGATTCCGCTATGGAAGCAATTTCTTTATTCACTTTTATTCCCCTTCATTTATCTTAATTCGTATTAATGATCAAGGTATTCATATTTTACCCCAATATTTGCATAACGTCCGCTGATGTATGAATATAATTAGTTTCTGTTACAGGGTGCACCACTAAGGTGGCACCGGGCACCAGACAAGCAGGCATTTAAACCCTTTTGAGTAAAAATAAACAAATTTTTGGCACATCCTGTTAACGCCCCTTAAACCCTCCGAAGTGACGCAGTGCGTAAACACAAGTTTTGTGTCTAAGGCATTGATTGATATATATGTGCTGAGTATATCGCCGTTATTTTATTTTAAAGGGCTATCATAAGACAGTATAAACAATGGTTTTTCAAATAATCAATAAGCATACAGGACTTTTACAGCAAATGATCGTGTATTTTAACGGCAAATTCATTCCAAAAGAAGATGTCAGCATATCACCTGATGACCGGGGATTCCTTTTTGGTGACGGTGTGTATGAGGTAGTCTCTTCTTATAATGGCAAATTATTTAAAGCAGAGAAACATATCAAACGCCTGGAAAGAAGCTTGCGGGAGACACGAATCAGCTTTCCTGACTCAGATAAGCTTGAAGGTATAGCGTATAAATTGATAAAGGATAATATTTATGAGAGTGATGATACGCTTATTTATATCCAGATTACCCGCGGTGTAGCAACTCGAAAGCACTTATTCCCCGGTAAAGAAACCAAGCCAACAGTATATGTTTCTATTCTGGAGTTTCAAAAACCTCAAGATAATATTGAGTATGGGGTTAAAATCATACTCGTTCCTGAGATACGATGGGGCAGGTGTGACATCAAGTCAATTGCGTTATTGCCCAATGTGCTGGCGAATCAGCAGGCTTATGAAAACGATGCGGAGGACGCTATTTTTATTCTCAACGGATTCATTACCGAAGGATCACATAACAGTTTCTTTGCAGTACTTGACGGAGAACTGCTTACCCATCCAAAGGACAACTACATTCTCCCAGGGATAACCAGGGATGCTGTAATTGAGCTATGCGGTAAACTCAACATCCCGGTTAAAGAGATCCCAATTCCCGAAAAAGATTTAAAAAAAGCTGATGAGTGCTTTATATCAGGCACAGGCTGCGAAATATTGCCTGTTGTCCAGGTTGATGACTGGAAGGTGGGAGATGGTAAGCCGGGGCCAATAACAAAAAAAATGTTAAACGCTTTTATAGAAATTACGCACCCGAAGAGTATTTTTTGATTTTATTTTAATTATTTAAGTCTTTACTCTGTGCCTCTGTGGCTAATTTTTTTAAACTTTACCTGTGAGCAATTAAAATATGAAAACAATAATCGAACCTTTCCGTATCAAGATGACAGAACCGCTAAAGATCATCTCCCGGGATGAGCGTGTTAAAGCTTTAAAAGAAGCGCACAATAACGTTTTCTTACTGGATGCTGAGGATTGCTGTATAGACCTTCTGACTGACAGCGGTACAGGGGCCATGTCAACCGAACAATGGGCAGCACTGATGCTCGGTGATGAAAGCTATGCAGGCAGTAAATCATGGAAAAAATTTGAAAGCACCATTAAAAAAATTACCGGCTTCAAACACGTTTTACCAACACACCAAGGAAGAGCTGCAGAGAGTATACTGGCATCAACCCGGTTAAAGGAGGGGGATATCGTCCCCAACAACAGCCACTTTGACACCACGCGCGCCAATATAGAATTTGTCCAGGCAGAAGCTGTTGACTTACTCGGTGATGTAGGATTGGACAACACTTCTGAGGCACCGTTTAAGGGTAATATG
>JAUXBV010000128.1 GCA_030619215.1 Fibrobacterota bacterium
AAGACAATACCAAGGTGATTAACGCTAATAACACATTTATTATTAAGCTAATTGCTGAACAGCATATACATGTTGAAATACTATCAACAAGAGCTAATGATACCAAAGACAAAGCGATTGTAATAATCGCTGTGAAAGCAGTAATAATCGTAAGTTTTTTTAGTTTTTTAATCTGTGTCTCGGTGCCACAAAATCTATCTTCAAAAAGGTACTGCAAACCAGTAGGGCGTTGTTCTTTTTTTATACCCTCTTCCTTTTCGATTTTACTAAGTATTTTAAGAACAGCTCTAACTTCATAAATGTTTTTTCTTGCTACTGCGTCTTTAATTCGTTTCTGTTGTACAATATTTAGCACAACTCCTGTCTCACCCAAACGATTCAATACGGCTTGTCCGTCTCCAATCAGGTAGTCTTCAAGTCGAACCAGTCTAAAATGGACAAATGCCGCCAGTAAGGCTACAAGAGCACCTAATACTTGCGGTATTGTGCTGAATGTGTAGTATAAAGTGTTCGAATCAATCATAAGTCGCCCTAACTACTGTATAAATTCATTGTTCTTATTATTTCATATTACCAGGATAAACACAATTGCGTTTATATCTACTATACCCACAACACAAAGTTGAGCGGCCTCGCGGTAGCGATGTCCGTCTCAAACGAATCGTTATGGTTATTTTGATAATCTCATTCCTTACATACTTAATCTCTATCAGATGCAAAAACTTCAACCTTGTGATAATTTCCATTAATTAATCTTTTCAGATAAGATCTCAAAATAGAATAATTTTTATTTTTTTTGAGGATTCGTTTTGCTTCAGAAATTGCTTTATCTCCCTCTTTCAGAGCAACTAAACAATCCATCTTATTCAAATAAAGCGATTCACGAAAATGAGAATGTTCACTTTTCATCCGTTTTTCTGCTTTGATTAGAAATTTAAGAGCTTCCTCCCAATTACCATGCGCTTTCTGAAAATCTGCATGGTGACAAAATAATTCTGGATCATTAGGATAGCGACTATTTAAATATCTCAAAAAAACCTTTAATTCATCCCATCTTTGTAAATATCCCAATATATTTGCCTTACTCATTAATAAGTCATACTCTCTGGATGCGATTTCATCTAAGCAACGATTAATATGAGTTAGAGCTCCTCGTGCGTGGCCTTTTACTCCAAATTTCCATTTTACCCAGTCTTGTGATTCTCTAAGTTGATAAAATTTTGGTTTTTTCATTTTTTGTCACCATAACATTAAGGCTGAATTGAGGTACACCCACTTGATATGCATACCCTTCAATTCCAGCCGCTGGTTAAACCCGACCCATAAGGGCATTTTTCCATAGTTCACTCATTAATAATATCAATTGAAGTAATAGTTTTGTCAATTAAATAATTTTATTTATGATGTCTGAATATGAGAGTAAGGAGAGATATATTTGATTAATTTACATCCGGGGGAAAATATGGGGCGTTCAGTCAAACGAGAAGCCCACTGACCTGATAAGCATCTCACCCCCTGCTTTAATTCTGTTCTCTATCTTTCTTACCCCCAAACCGATAGCCGAAGACAATGGCCGGCATTGAGATGGCACTGCTCAGGTAATAGGCCCCGACCGATTCAGACGCTTCCCCAATCTCCTTGCCGAAAGAAACCCCCAGTACCGGCAACTTGAAACTCACGATCAATCCCTTCAGTGTGGTGAGATGGAAACCCACACCGGCCCCAACTGAACACACCATACTGCGTTCTTCCTCTTGATCGATGGGCTCACCCGTTTCCTCATCGGGCTCATCATCACCAAACCATTCTGAATACATGAGGTTCACATGACCAAAGATATCAAAGCTCCAGATGTTCCTTTTGCCGACTTTGTACGTTCCCCCCATTCCCGCGCTGACAGCGGCGGCACTGAAATCACTCATCAGCGGTATTATCAGGGGAATGCTCAAATATGAATGGAACTTTTCTTTCTCCACATCCATGCCGATTATTCCCGGGCCGAACCCAAGATACATACCGAAACGTCGATCAATGTTCAGCCGCTGGGCCTCTGCCTGTTTCAGCTTCTTCAGATACAAGATCATGCCGTCATGACCGGCTCCTTCTGTTGCAGGCACTCCCCTCAGCTCCGCAACTTCACTTTTCTTCACCATTTCGACCATACCATCGACCTTTACGATGATGGCATTTTCCCCTTCTGCAGAAGCCAGTGTGCCAACAAGTTCCGTCCGGTCCTTCATTACCAGAACCACATCCATTCTTGTCAATGCCTGCCAGAGCTCCTCAGCAGGTGAAACCTGGGCCATCAGACCCGGTGTGGATGACATCAGAAACTGTATGATCAGCAGATGCTTCACGTGAACCTCCTTTTACTTATGTTGGGCTGTTCCCTTATCACATTTTGTGATAACAATTGATTATACAGAACTGTATAATTCCATAAAATTAATGTTATACAGAAATAGATTCTTTATTGTTAATATAAATTGCTGGATTTCTTATTTTCCAATTTATTTCAATGTTATATTTCGGCGGGTGGCACGATCATTCCGCTTCAGTGGAATTGACAATTTTATTCTTTTCTCTCCTCCCCCACTTAAAAAAACACAAAAAATCGCCGCTACAGAAAATTTCAACTAAAAATCTCTCCCGAATACTTTCAAGATTACAGAACTTCCCTTTCTTTAACTTTCAATATTAATTATTCTTCTCGCTTCTGTCATGCATTATATTACTTTTTTCGATTTAGTGTATAAAAAAAATACTATTATATGCTTTTATTTATTTAATTATCTTTTTATTGCATTCCTCTCATGTTATTCTTATAATTATAGTATCGCAGCGATGATAAAAAGAGACGAATACTACCTGTTTTAATCAACTTATGCGAAAAAAACTCTCCAACAACGTGCTATTCTTTCACGAATACCGTTCATGTGCTTTCCCGCGAAAACAGCTGAAAAAAACTGCAGGTAAAATTTACCGTAACGAGAAAAAAGTCATGAACAGGGCCGTGAATATCATACTCTGCTCTGATTATAAGATCCGAAAGCTCAACAGGAAATACCGGAAAATTGACCGTGCGACAGATGTACTCTCATTTCCGTTTGAAGACGATGATTTATTAGGCGAGGTCTATATTTCACTTCAACGTGCAGCGGTTCAGGCACGGCGCTATAATGTACCGTATGCGGATGAAGTTAACCGGCTTTTTATCCACGGCCTTGCACATCTACTCGGCTTTGACCATAATACGGAAAAAGAACGTAAAAAAATGGAACTGTACGAAAAACGTTATTATTGAATTATCCGTTACGTTAAGTATATTTTATAGTTGGCCTGAAATTGGCAATTGCTCCATTTTCACTATTTAAAAGGAGTGTTTATTGGATAGCGATCCGAGTGTGATATTTACTGCGATCCTGATCTTATCATTTTTACTGTCAACTTTCTTCTCTGTCATTAAAATCATCTTTAATTCAACTGATAAAGATTCGTTTCCCATTGATAACGAAAAACTCCGTTATCTGGCATCGAAAATCGAAGATATACAGGAGAACAAATCCATTCTTGCAACAACGGTCTCTTTCGGAAAGACCTTTTCCAATACAACTTTCGGCGTAATCGCATTCTGCCTGATATCGCAGCTATTTCCGAAAATGACCCTGCCGTCGGCTGTCATCCTTACCATTCTCTGCTCGGTTATTATTCTGTCAATCTTTGCCTATGCCATTCCCCGCGCACTGGTTCTTTATTATCATCAGAGAGTTATGACCATCTCCTATTATCTCTACAGCTTTTTCAAGATACTGTTCATGTTTTTCTCAGTCTCGATGCGGTGGCTCCATACTACCATCCTGAAAATTCTGCATTTTGACGAAAAGCTGGCTTTTCTCTCGGATGAAGAAAAGTCACGGCTCATAGAAAACGGCAACAGTGAAGATGCTCTGGATAAAGATGAGAAAAAGATGATCCGGCAAATCTTCGAGCTTGGCGAAACTACGGTTAAGGAGATCATGCTGCCCCGGATTGACATCAAAGCGCTCAACATAGATACGGACTACCAGACAGTCCTTTCTACTATTCGTGAAGCAGGCCACTCCCGTATTCCTGTTTATAAAGATAACATTGATTCCATTATCGGCATTCTTTATGCCAAAGACATTTTAGGCTGGTTATCGAAAAACCCGGATGGCAAGTGGGATCTGGAAAAACTGCTCAAAAAACCCCACTATGTCCCGACCAATAAGAAAATTGACGACCTTATGAGGGAGTTGAAAAAGAACCACGTTCATATAGCGATTGTAGTCGATGAATATGGCGGAACTGCGGGTATTGTTACCATGGAAGATATACTCGAGGAGATTGTCGGCGAGATACAGGATGAATACGACTCGGAAGAGGAGCCGGTCGTTCAGGTTGCGGAGAATACCTATCATGTAAAACCGCACATTGAGCTTGATGACCTTGCAGATAACATTAACCTGCCCCTGGACTTTGAGAATGAAGATTACAATACTCTGGGCGGGCTGTTTTATCATGAATATGGCGATGTGCCGAAAGAAAATACCGAATTTGAGTTTAATGGCCTGCGCCTTAAAGTTATCAAAATGAACAATCAGAGAATTGAAAAAGTCGAGCTTGAAGTCATTCGTGGAAAAGACCACCCTGTTGATTTAGAGAAAGAGTTCTGAGCCTGCACAATATACCGCAAGACAATCATTCATATTGCGCTACCCTGCAATCAATAACTATTTTTTCACATTGATAAATTATTCTCATTGTATAAAGGTTAGCTATTTATTACATTAAGTATCATTGCGGGCCCCGGATAGATCTCGGTATAAACTCCGCGCGGCAATCTTTACAAAGTAGAGCTTCTCTACGTTCGCAATGACTGTATAAGGCAATATTTTTTGTAAATAAAAAAATAACAATCTGCTTTAAGGAGAATTCCAGTGAATATAGTTGTTTGCATCAAGCAAGTTCCGGGCACGGTCAAGGTCAAAGTTGACCTAGAAGCCGGAACGTACAAAACCGATGACAGCGTAGACCCTATTATCAATCCTTTTGACGAGTATGCAATTGAAGAGGGCCTCCGCTTACGTGAAAAGTATGAAGGCGTTGTTAAAATTGTCAGTATGGGCGCTTCAGGGGCTGAAAGGGCTATCAGGAATGCGATAGCCATGGGCGCTGATGAGGGATACCTCGTTACCGATCCTGTCTTTACCGGTGCGGACACCCGGGCGACCTCGTATACCCTTGCAAACGCCATTAAAAAGATCGGTGAGTTTGACCTGATCATCACCGGGAAGCAGACCTGGGACAGCGATACCGCACAGGTAAGCCCGGCTGTTGCGGAAATGCTTGACATACCGTTCGTCGCGTGGGTGCGCAAAATCGAAGAGATTAAGGATAATACCATCACCGTTGAGCGGCTCATGGAAAGCGGCTATGATGTCATACAGATGTCCATGCCGGCTCTTATATCGGTTGTTAAGGAGATCAACGAGCCCCGTCTTTCCTCACTCAGGGGTATTATGAAATCGAAAAAAACCGAGATTAGGAAACTCAGTGCGGATGATATTGAGGCGGATAAAGAAAAATGCGGCTTTGCCGGGAGCGGGACATTTGTACAGGGTTTTACCTATCCTGAAAAGAAAACAGGCGGGGAAAAAATCAGTGGAGAAATCCCGGAGCTGGTTGAAAAAATCTCATCCACGATAATAGATCTGAAACTTATTAAATAAAGGGTTATATATAATGGGGATAAAAGTCGATTTTTTGAAATGTACTGGATGTAAATTGTGCGTAGGCGCATGCAAGCAGAACGCAATAGCTATGATCAACGATAAGGCTATTATTTTCTTTGAAAAATGCAACCTCTGCGAAGACTGCGTTGACGTATGCAGCGAAAATGCAATTACCGTCAACAAGGTAGATACTTCGGAAGTTACTGAACTGAGACAATACAAAAACGTAGCTGCATTTATTGAACAGCGCGAAAGCGAGATTTGCCCGGTTTCTTATGAAATGCTCGGTGAAGGCAGAAAACTTGCAGATCAGCTTGGGGAAAAACTGTATGCAGTTCTGCCCGGCAATAACATCAAAGATAAAGCAGAAGAGCTTATCAAATACGGCGCTGATAAAGTCTTTTATTTTAACGGGCCGGATCTTGAGCAATTCAAGGATGATACGTATGCCTCAGTTGTATCGGATTTTATAAATACTGAAAAACCTTCCATTCTCATTGCCGGTGGAACGACAATCGGCAGATCCTTTATACCAAAAGCAGCCGCAAGGATCAATGCGGGGCTTGCAGCAGACTGCATAAAGCTTGAAATCGATACTGACAGAAGAGTTCTGCTCGGGACACGGCCAACGCTAGGCGGAAATCTTCTGGTAACCGTTGTGAGCCCCAATAAACGCCCGCAGATAGCTACGGTGCGCCATAAAATCATGCAGCCTGCGAAACTCGACGAAAGCCGCACCGGTGAAGTGGTTGTCAAGGAAATTGAGCCCGGCTCAATACCGGAAAGGACAAAAATACTCGACATTGTCAAAGAAGTGGAATCCACAATCAACATCACCGAAGCGGACATAATCGTCTCCGGCGGCCGCGGTATGCAGCATCCTGACAATTTCAAATATATCCGCGAGCTTGCGGAAATTCTCGGTGCTGCTGTGGGAGCAAGCCGCGCTGCAGTTGACGCAGACTGGATACCTTACTCGCACCAGGTCGGGCAGACCGGTAAAACGGTAAACCCGAAACTGTATATTGCATGCGGCATATCAGGCGCTGTTCAGCATCAGGCCGGTATGAAATCTTCGGATTACATCATTGCTATCAATAAAGACCCTGATGCGGATATATTTAGTATTGCTAACCTGGGAATCGTCGGGGACGCCCTTAAGGTTTTACCGGAGCTTTCAAAGGCTTTCAAAGAGAAGCTGGGAGGATAGGACATACTATGAAACTGACATTCGGCATACCGAAAGGTAGTTTACAGGACGCTACGATAGAACTCTTTCGAAAAGCAGGAACTCACATTGAAGTGGATTCCCGCTCCTACTTCCCACAGTCCGACGACCCTGAGCTGGAACTGATCCTCATGCGGCCGCAGGAGATGCCGCGCTATGTAGAACAGGGCATTCTTGATGCGGGCATCACCGGATATGACTGGACTGTGGAAAACAGGGCAAAGGTTGTGCAGGTATGCGAGCTCGAATACAGCAAAGTATCCCGCAACAGATGCAAATGGGTCCTTGCTGTCTCCGAAGACTCGAAATTCAAAAAACCTTCGGACCTTAAAAACAGGCGCATTGCTACCGAGCTTGTTCAAACAACTAAAAACTATTTTAAGAAAAAGAATATCCCTGTTGATGTTGAATTCTCCTGGGGTGCTACCGAGGTAAAACCTCCCCGCCTGGTTGACGCTATCGTTGATATCACTGAAACCGGTTCGTCTCTCACTAGAAACAGACTGAGAATAATAGATGAGGTTTTGGAAACGTGTACCTTAATCATCGCAAATAAGAATACGTGGAAAAATAAAGCCAAAAGACATAAAATCGAAAACCTGGAAATGCTTCTTCAGGGAACTCTTAATGCTGAAAACTATGTTGGGCTGAAATGCAACTGTGAAGAGAAAGACCTCGACAAAGTGACTAAAATACTCCCTGCACTGCATAATCCTACTATCTCTACTCTTTCGGATGAAGGATGGTACGCAGTAGAAACGATATTGGATATTGCTCAAGTCAAGCACATCATCCCGAAACTGAAAAGGGCCAGTGCGTCGGGTATAGTGGAATATCCTGTTAATAAGATAATCCAATAGTATCAGGGAGTGCGCTTTAAAAACTTTATAACGAGTAATATCGGGCAATAACCATGATTTGACAAATATCACTACGAAATGATAATTTTTAATAAAACAAAATAGGAGCTTATATTATGCAAAACACCATAGAAATAAAACACCTTTCCAGAGAAGAAAA
>JAUXBV010000134.1 GCA_030619215.1 Fibrobacterota bacterium
AGACCGCTTGGCCTCCGACTTAAGGCCGCCGTTGACATTGGTAGTTAAATTGACAAGGATACTGTCCACAAAACCGTCTGCATTATTGTCATAATAGTATCCGCGGGTTATGTTAAAGGAACCCAGGTGCCGGTCAACATATAGCCTGCGGCGCAGGTTTTCCACATTGTTCTGGTAATTATGGGCGGTGCCGCCGCTTTCATCCACGCAAACATCAGCAACACAGTCGCCTTCGTGAATCCAGAGGGAATCACCGTCACGCATCCTGTCAATGCCACTCAGCGATTGAACATAAAAAACCATTTTATCATCCGACGGCTGGCTTACCGCTCCGAGACTAGCGGTATACACTACCCCACCCTCGATGGACTTGAAATAAAACGGTACTGAAGCATTAACATATTGCACGTGTTCGGAAAATTTTACGGTAAGGGTATCCGCAATGTTATTGTAATGGTAATCATCCAGATGAGCGGCTTTACTCTCCCAGTGTATTAGGGGCGCTACCTTGTCATAAATGGGGAACGTGCCGCCAACTACCCAGCCGCCTGCTGTCAGTATAACCTGTTTAATGGTCATCTTGTCCTGCAGGTTTAACGAGGTAAGCGGATCATGTGAGGTATCTTCCGTTACAAGAAACGCAATACCGCCTGCAACTAAGTTGTAACTGTTGATGGTAAAATTCCTGAAGGGAGAAAACGTGATCACAGAGGAGTCCATTATCTCCTGCAGATGTGCTTGTGTTAGTCCTCCGGCAATGTCAGTACTTGCTTTAATGTAAATACTGTCAACATAGCCGTTGGCATTGTTATCAAAGTAGTATCCTGCCGATAAATGTATGAATCCACTTAAAATAAATGGCGCTTTAATTTGGAAAGTATCCAATGGCAGTGTTGGATCTTCACTGTTTCTGAAGGTCGCAATAATTGTGTCAGGACTATAATGCTGCAGTGTGCCGTCACCAACAGTAGGTGTGGTACCTTGAATAACGATCTGCTGAAAGGAACCGGTAAACACCGTGTCATTCTTGGTAAGAGAATAGCTCTCTTTATCCAAGGCTGGGACAGTGTTCACAACCTCCACTTCAGCTTCTGTGTAATGATAGTTAGCGTCTCCCGGGCTATACGTGAACCGCAACTCTAAAGGATTCATAGTCTCGCTTATTGCGGTAACCGGACTGCCGTTATAATAGAATGCTAGCTCCCTTTGCCAGGATTTCACCTCAAAGGTGTCAGGCAGGTCAGGTGCTCCATCCTGTATGATAACATCATACTCAACATGCGAGAGAGTGTCCTTTATATGTACTGGAATAGTATCCCCAGTAGGAGTAATGGAATCAATGTAAATGGCATAAGTGAGATCATATACAAATGGTGTGGTCACACCAATTAACGGGAACAGGTCATTAAAGGTAAATCCGGTCGAGTCCCAGGTACCGTTGGGGTTAAGGTTATTTATTACCATATTGGTCGGGTAAGATATCTGCTTCTGCTGGATAACTGAGATGATACTGTCCATGACGAACAGCATCAGGGAGTCGTAGCTGGTATTTTCAAATGCCCATAGGTTGCTTCTTGGGTTGGTAGTAGAGTAGCCGTTGACCTTTACATTTGCGGTAAAATTCTGCAGGCTCTGTGGTGTGGTATCGCCTGGTGTAAAAAATATGGTAAAAGTTGTCGGCACGTCGCTGCCCTGCACAAAAGCATACTCATTCCCTGAAGGATACGTTGCATCTCCATCTGAAAGAAATATTACATAGTGGTTACTTTTTTGATATGATGACAACTGCATTGCGCTCTTAGTTGCATCAAATCCTGCATTAATATTTGTACTGCTATTATTATTGGTTGTAAGAATGGGATTGGTCGGTTGATAACTCAAGCTGACATACTGATAGCTGCCCGAAGTAACCGTATCTGCTTCAAGATACTCCTTGATAATCTCCCAGCCCATCTTGCTGCCGTATAGCGCATTGAGCCTCAGGAGCGGTATATAGGCGCCGTTGGGCTGCTGAGGGCATTGGTCAAAAAGGGTATCATCGGCAGGATCGAAAAAGAGATAGGTACCGAAAACTGAAACACCAACTTCTGCCTTTGGGAACTTTGTCCTCAGCGTGTCGATAAGGTCACGTGTTAATCTGAACCTGTTTCCCCAACGATCCTTTTGCCAACTCTGATTCCACATGCTCCCGGAATTATCGATGACAAAAAATATCGACGGCACCAGATTCGCTTGGTTGGTGTCGAGTACCGAGTTGATATAGATATATTCTGACATTGCCACCATTTTCTCGTTAACAGTGACCGACGAGTCATTAAGGTCTTCAGGCTGGCCCTTGTAAGTAAACTTGCGAACCTCTCTCATATCAGCAGAAGTAAAAGCTGCCATGAAAAAGACTGCTATCAATAACTTAAAAAGAATAGTATTATACAATTTTGAACGGGTATAAGAATAGAAAAGCTGATTATCCATGGACCCCTCCATATTAGGATTTAATTATTAAATAAATAAAAGATTTCGAAATTTCTTCGTTAAATACATAAAGTCGTTAATTATATAATCCAGGTTCATAAAAAAATGACAAATATTTTTCAGTATATATTAAAAAATTATTACCTTAAATGTTATCTGGTAGAAAAGCTGTTTTCAGCAACTCCCTATAGAGCTTTGCCTATTCTATAACAGTATAAGCTTTGTTATCGCTTCGATGTTCATTGTATAAAAACATTATCTCTGAAAAAAAGATATAAATACTACGCAAGCTCCCCCAGCTTTGCAAGACCATAAAATAAATAATTGAAAATGAAAAAGCAGTAAAAACTTTTATCAGGTTCAAAAGAGAATTAACCTCATTATTATTCGATGATAATTGGTATTTGATTTTTTTAAAAGGAGAGGTTGTGCCCGGCTCAACATAAATAAAAAAACAGCAGTCATTCCTGCAAAGTCCAGGATCTAACTGCTGTTTTTTTAGTCAAATAACTTGACTTTATAAGCTGTTTTATCATTTATCCGCAAGAAACACCGTTACCCAGAGCTGCAACCGTTCCGGTACCGGCATATTTCCACTCATTCCACCTTTCATTCCCCTGCCTCCCATACCGCCTTTCCCTATTCCTCTACCCGGCATCCCGCCTCCGGGTTTTCTTCCGTCGCTAAAACCATTCGGCCGCTTTTTCATTCGATCTTCTTTAAGCTCTTCCAAGTCGATCTCCGGAGTTTCAAAGCATATACTTATAACCTCCTCTGTATCAAGGCCAATGGCAAAAGGAGTGTCTTCATTGATTTTTAATGGAATTTTGAGCTCATAAATAAGATTACCATTTCCCAAACCAATCTTTGTTTCTATTCTAAATGTTTCTGCCTGAAGCGCCAGCAGATGACGCTGCTTATCCTGTTCCGGGCCAAATACAATCATTCTATAATTTGCAGCCTCCAATAATTCTTCAGATATTTCTTTCCTGTTATTTTGCTCTGCCGTTCTGAAGATTTTACCAATCTTTTTATTCTCCAATGGAAAATTAATGCCGAAACCCTGATTCTTTTCCGCTTTTTTATCAAACCAGACTGTCAGCCCATATCTCAGGATCTGTATCTGAATATCCCTTTCCCATACGCGAAGAACTATGTAAAGGAAATTCTCATCATTACGAATTCCAAAAAAAGCTTTACCCTCCTCAATATAAGCCAGACTTCCCTTCCACTCTTCATCAGAGCCATCAATTATAATTTGCTGAGATGCCAGGTTGCTTGATATTTCAAGCTCATTGCAGCTAATGAAGAAAGTAATTATTAACAGGGCAACGGTTATACTAAAGCATAACATTATGTAAGAGCGGATAGACCATTGCCATGTTCTACCGCTCAACATACTGTTGGAGGTATAGGAAAGATTAGAAATGAGTATATTGATAGTAATTTTGTACTACTGATAGTAACTGATAGTAATTTTGTTTTCTGGAATTAATATAAAAACCCCCAACCATCAAAGCAAGTAAAAAGCAATCGAAACCTGGATGTATTAAAATTGTGACGTGACTTTCTGTAAATTTTCTATAAACTCTTAATCATAATCCTAATCGTTTTTTTACTTCAAGTTTCCGTATGCCATGGGTTTAGCCCATGAAAGTTTTATTTTTCGCTGTTAACCGTTAGCCTTTTTTATTCATTGCTTTTTTTTCTGGAATGTATTATTTCACCTATGCTATAATAAACATTCAATACCGCATATACCCCACATCCGGCTTACCTTTTCGAAATGCGGTGAATACTTCATTGAAATTAAATTTATAATTATATAATAAAAGTGAAAATATATGGTGCATATTTGCGTTTTTATTAAAGGTGCAACCTTTGTGCAATTGTATAAAAAGCTCCCCGTTCTGAATGATTGATGGGCGGCGGGAAAGATAGTCGAGAAAAACCAATCTCAGGAGGAAATGAGTTTCATGACACAGGACGAAAATAAGACACAAGCCCAATTGATAGCGGAACTTCAACAAGTCCGGAAGCGGATAGCTGAAATTGAGAATGCCAAAGGACTTCCACTACCAGAGGAAGACAAGTTGAAGGAGAGCGAGGAGCGTTTTCGCAACATAATGGAGCAGTCCCCGTTAGCGATTGAGATATTGACGCCAGACGGACAGATTATTCGAACGAATCCTGCTTGGATGCACCTTTGGGGATTGACCAACGAGAACGCGGCGCGAATATTGGAAAAATACAACATGCTTAGAGACGAGCGGATTATAGAACTTGGAATTATGCCGCAGGTTGAAAAGGCTTTCGCTGGTGAGTCGGTAATCTTACCGCCATTTGAATATGACACAGCGCGCACGATAGAGGACCTTAAGATCAAGAATGCAAAGGCGAGAAAGCCGTGGATTCAATGTCACTTGTACCCGGTCAAGAGCGCAAATGGAGAGATTCTGAATATTGTTAATATGTATGAGGACATTACCGAACGGAAAAAAGCAGAAGAAGCCCTTCGCAATTCCAGAGAGAAATTAAAAATCGCTCTTGATGAACTGGAGAAATTGAAAGATCAGATAGAGAAAGAGAACATTTACCTTCAGGAAGAGATTAAACTGGAGCACAATTTTGGTGATATAATCGGGCGAAGCACCACCATGAAAAAAATGTTGAACCAGGTTGAGCAGGTAGCGACAACTGGTACAACTGTATTAATATTGGGAGAAACAGGAACAGGAAAGGAATTGGCAGCCAGGGCAATTCACGGTTTAAGCAAGAGAAAAGAAAGGCCCCTGGTCAAAGTGAACTGTGCAGCATTGCCGTCCAATTTAATTGAAAGTGAGCTCTTTGGACATGAGAAAGGGGCATTTACCGGCGCCACAGCAAAAAGTGTCGGGCGTTTCGAACTGGCGAATGGCGGCACTATTTTTCTGGATGAGATAGGTGAACTTCCCCTTGATTTGCAATCTAAATTATTACGGGTTTTACAGGACGGGGAATTTGAACGATTGGGAAGTTCAGATACCATCAAAGTTGATACACGGGTCATTGCAGCAACGAACCGGAACCTTGAAAAGTCGGTGCTTGAAGGAGATTTCCGTCAAGACCTTTATTACAGGCTAAATGTCTTTCCCATCATTTGTCCTCCGTTGCGGGAGCGACCAGAAGACATCTCCGTGCTGGTTAAACACTTTGTGAATATTTACTGCAAAAAAATCGGCAAGACAATACAAGCAATACCAAATAAAACCATTAATGCCCTTGAGAACTATACCTGGCCCGGAAATGTGCGTGAACTGGAAAATATTGTCGAAAGAGGCATAGTAACAACCATTGGGAACAAACTCCAGTTAGGAGACTGGTTTAAGAATGTTCCTGTTACTGAAGATGGTAAACCTTCGCCAACTCTGAATGAGCATGAGACAGATTATATACTGAATATTTTGGAAAAAACAAACTGGCGCATTCGGGGTAAGAATGGTGCCGCCCAGATACTGGGGCTTAAACCAACAACATTAGAGTCTAGAATTGAACGCCTTGGAATAAAAAAACAGTAAATAAACTCCGATATATCGTATCCTCTACGAAATATTGGAGTTTTCCTGCTTCTGTTTTCAGCATGCTTTTATATCCCTCCAAATTATAACCTCAGGAAATACAACGAGTTAAGCAGCCTGCCTCAGGTCCCAGCCAGATTTGGCATTCTGATTGCAATTTCTTTACCTACAGAATGTTTTTTTTTATCGCCGGCAGAAGCTCCCGGTGAATTAATTAAGGAAAGGTGAAACTATGAATCTGAATTCGCAAAATTATTCGGAACTGGTGCTTGAGTCGGATAAACCGGTAGTTGTGGAGTTCATGAGGAATGACAGTTGGTTGTGTAAATTGATGCAGGGCAGAGTCAACAACGTGCTCAAAAATGTACATTCGCAGATTGAGTATTTCCGGATTGACATTTACCGTAATAGCGACCTTAGAGAAAGCTTTAGAATTAAAGATATTCCGACTTTCTTTTTTTACTGCAAAGGCGAGATAATTTCATCCATTTCCGGTTTGGAAAGTGAAGCTGCATTCAGCGAAAAGGTAAAGAACCTGATTGATATGTATGAACAAAATATTGATGGTGAAACGTAAAATTATGGAATTAACACACACGTCTAAATAAGGAATGTAATTATGGAAAATATTCACATACTGTTAGTTGACGATAAGGATGAGATCCTTGAAACAATGGCCACTATACTTGAAATGGATAACTATACCATTTCAACAGCATTAAGTGGCCGGCAGGCCCTTAATGCCATTGAAAAAAATCTAAATACCGACAGCCCGGTGGATATTCTCGTAACCGATATAGCCATGCCCGGGCTCTCCGGTATTGAGCTTATTGAAGAGGTACAGAAGAGCGGGCTGGAATTACCAATTCTTGCTGTTACCGGTTTCGGTACAAAGAGCAAGCTTGTCGAGCTTATACAAAAGGGCATTGTGGGATATATTGAAAAACCTTTTATTATGGAAGAGCTCCAGAGAAGAGTTAAAATTGTCGCAGAAAAGGTGCAAAAGAAAAAAAATAAGCAAAAGGCAACAGAAGAAACCCTGCTGGACACCCGGAACAGGGTAAAGACCCTTGAAGAGCAATTGTTACAAACGCAGGAGTTTGAAATTCTTGGAAAACTGGCCTCCGGTATTATGCATGATTTCAATAATATGCTTACCGCTATTTCAGGCTATGCGGATCTTATTATCGAGGAGCCTGTTGACAATGATAACCCGGCATCTACTGTTGACCAGATACAATACTTTGGTGCGCAGATTATTAAGGCTACTATCACCGCACAGAACACGATTCGCCAGATGCAGGCATTTGCTAAGCATGATGAACAGGAATTCTGTCACTTGAATATCCATGAGGTTATCCGGGAAGCCATAAAAATAATCAACGGTACAATAGGAAAAGATGTTACTGTATTGACAGAGTTCAACGCAGCAGACCCCTACATTCACGGTGAACGCACCCTGCTTCATAATACCCTGATTAACCTCTTCATCAATGCCAGGGATGCAATGCCGGGCGGTGGCAGGTTAACCATACGAACCAATGAGTCTCCTGAAAGAAAAAACCTGGTTGTAACAATTAAGGATACCGGTGTCGGTATGGATGACTCAATAAAGAAACGGGTATTTGAGCCGTTTTTCACGACAAAAGGGAAAAAAGGTAACGGCCTGGGACTTGCCGGGGTACTCAGTGCTGTTGACAGGCATAACGGGAAAATCGAATGCGATTCCATACCAGATAAAGGTACGGAATTCCGGTTGCTTTTTCCAATTGTAAAAAAG
>JAUXBV010000520.1 GCA_030619215.1 Fibrobacterota bacterium
GTCTTTTAATTCAAATACCTTTTTATTCTTACGAAAAATCTCAATACTCGAGTAATAATCAATTTCATCATCCTTTTCTCCATATAACACAATAGAATCTTTCCCAAATTCCCCGTGATAATATGATAATTGGTATATTGATTTTATTGTAGAAGAGTCTGTAATCTGATTTTTTGAGTAGCTATATATATAAACACTAACAATAATTAGAAATAAAAATTTATTTTTTAAATTCATTAATAGTACCCTTTCAAACCATTAATTATTATTAAAATCTTAAAATATCAATAGCAGCAGCACCTTCGAACGCCTCAACAGCCTTCTGAAAATCCTCAGGAAACGGAGCCTCAAGCGAGATATTTTCGCGTGTAAACGGGTGTATAAAAGAGAGCCGCCTGGCATGGAGGGCATGTCGGGAAAAGCATCCAAAGATTTTATAGGCAAACGGCCTGTCCAGAGGCTGAAGGTTTAAAACTTTTTTCTTACCCCCTCCGTAAAGGTTGTCTTGCACAACCGGAAAGCCACAATGGCTGCAATGTATCCGGATCTGGTGTGTTCTTCCGGTACGTGGATGAAATCTGAGTAGAGATATCCCCGATTTATGGGACAGGAGTTTATATTCCGTGACAGCTTCCTTCCCATTTTTTTGCACACAGTAACGAATCGGGTCATTCTTTTTGCGACCGATGGGACCTTCTATGGTATCCTCATCCTTCGGGTGTGTGCCGATGCAGAATCCGGTGTACTCTTTTTTAACGTTACGGTCGGCAAAAAGGCCGGCAAGTGCGTTATGCGCCTCATCGTTTTTCGCGGCAATGATCAGTCCTGAGGTGTCCTTGTCAAGGCGGTGTACAATGCCGGGGCGTTCTTTACCGCTGCCTGACGAGATAGAATCCATATAAAAAAGGAGCGCGTTAACCAGCGTGTTATCCCTGTTGCCGCTTCCGGGGTGAACGACCATACCGGCAGGTTTATTTACCGCAACGAAATATTCATCTTCATACAGGATGTCTAATGGAATTTCCTGGGGTTCAACATGGATTTCTGCAGCACTTGTTAATGCTTCCTCGTCAAGTTCAACGACATCCCCTTCCTTTAGAGCAGTTCGTTTTTTTGCGTGAGTGTTATTGAGGAGGATAATCCCCTCTTCAATACATTTCTGGATTTTGGTACGGGAGATATTAGAGTATTGATCTGAAATAAAGACATCAAGGCGCAAACCTGCAGATTCTTCTTCTATTATTATTTTTTTTAAAGTGGACATATTTAGTAATTATTAATTGCTCCCCAACTAATATTTTATCAATTTTTAAACATCTTCCTCTTTTACCGGTTTCTTTTCCTTCTCCTGAAACCACAGGTCAATGATAATCAAAATGACACCGACAGTTATACAGGCGTCAGCTAAATTCCAGATCGGCCATGGATTAAACGGTGGAAAATTCAGGTCAACCTTGATAAAATCCACCACCCCTTTCCCCGGCCTGATAATCCTGTCAAAGAGGTTGCCAACCGCTCCGGGCATTATTAGAGAAATACCCCAATATGAAAATTTTGCCTTAACATCAATTTTACTGTAATACAAAACAATAATGATTATTGCCACGGCAGACATTATATAATAAACAAGGTTTGTCGGAAAAGAGGGTATCCAGCTTTTCGGATTGAAACCGAACAGGCCACCGGTATTAAAAATGAGCTGCCATTGTAGCAAACTGCCGATAACGGGAACAGGTACTCCCATTTGTAATTTAGATACCGCCAAATACTTTGTAAGCCAGTCAAGGAAAAAACCGATAATGGTAACCGAAAAAAACACTTTCCATTTATTCTTTTGAAGGTCAAACACTCTTTTTCTCCTTATGTTTCATATAATATTATAGAGTCATAATAATGCGTTGAGCGGAGGTTTGTTTACAAACATTCCGTTCCTACGCAGTATTATACTGCTGACGCAGCACCATGTGCTTTAGCATAAAATACGATTATGTAAAAGATTTTTCATAAATAAGTATACCTTTCATTATCTTTTATAAGAAATGGTTAAATTAATTTCCTTTATAAAAATTACCCGGCCGGTAAATGCAGTGATGGCTTCAATCGGAGTAGTGCTTGGATTCTGGCTTACCGGTGTAATTGCTCCGTTAACAGACCTTATACTGCTCATTATTACCGCAGTCTGCGCCCTTGGATATGGAAATGCAATAAACGACATTAAGGATGCTGAAGAGGATAAGATCAACCACCCCGGGCGCCCGATACCTAAGGGAGAGGTATCGAAGACACAGGCAGTTATCTTTGCGACACTTCTTGCACTCATTTCTCTGTTTACAAGTAATATTGTTTCCTTCTATCATTGCGTAGCAACACTCATTCCCCTCCTGCTGCTTACTCTTTATACTCTTTTTCTGAAAGGAACTCCCCTGCTTGGAAATATTATTATCAGCATGCTTGTTGCATACACACTTGTTTTCGGCGGCATTGGTTCCCCGAATGTATATATAATTACTGTTCCGGCTTTCCTTGCTTTTCTTCTTAATCTCTGCAGAGAAATCGTTAAGGATATGCAGGACAGGACAGGTGACCTTAAAGCGGGAATTCATACAACCGCAGTTCTACCTGATAAGGTATTAAAAATAGTACTCATCATTCCTGTGCTGGTATTTATACCCGCTATTTTCCTGCCCTATATTTTTCGGCATTTTAGGCTGATCTACCTGTCAATCAGCGCGATAATTATTCTACCGCTGCATATATCCTGGTTCTATTACCTGATGGGTAAGAATCATACAATAAAGCTGGGGGGAATCTCAGCTCTTATAAAAATAGAGATGGCCGGCGGCCTTGCAGCGCTTGCGCTTGACAAATTTATTTATAACTTTTTATAATAGAATGTTAAGCAGAAAGATATGGCGATAGCTTTCTGCTGTTACATAATATTATGCTTTAGTATAATTATTGCTTATGTTATCTCATCACAGAACAGGTACCAACACTAGTTCCATAATATGACGTTATTCTAAATAAATACCATTCGGAATTGCCTTACCATTACTGCCATTACCATCCCATGTAATGGTATGAGAGCCTGACTTCACTTTATCAAATACAATACTGTAAATAGTGCTCCCATTCATAATGAATCAAATTGTCCTGTTTTTATTAACGATATATACTATTCATCCAATTTTTTCTCCTCGGTCTTTTTCAGATTCTCTTTTGCATCTTTATATTCCGGATTAATTTCTATAGCTTTGGAGAAATATTCACATGCGCTCTTTATTTTCCCAATATTTACCAGAGCCACTCCTATATTATTGTAAGCATA
>JAUXBV010000249.1 GCA_030619215.1 Fibrobacterota bacterium
CAGACGTAGGAGATTGCTTCGCTTCGCTCGCAATGACACTGAGAAAGTCACATCACCTGAGTAGTAACAATATTTTTATCTTGATATTCTATTTATTATTTACCTTTCTATTGTGCATCTTTTATAATTTCCACCAACTCAGGCAAATCTATGCCTAACTCTTCCAGCCTTTCTATCTTTGGCACCCCGTTCTTCGTCCAACCGCGACGTTCATACGCCACATCAATCAGCTTCTTGTATTGATCATAACGATATTTTCGAATAATTCCAAGCTTCTCATCAACGCTCTTCCCGTCAATATCAAATCCTGCTTCCTTTAGCTGTTTTTCATACAGGTCCGCCCGCGATTCATATTCCTCAGCGGTAACCGGCCCAACCGCCCGCATCGGAGGGATATCGTCCTTACGCGTTCCCACACCAAACATATAACTCATAATTCTCTGAAGGTTATGAACACGTGCCGACTGGTCAAGCATTTTCTTTTCATCAAGCGGGATACCGGTAACGCCTTCAAAAAATTTCCAGTAGTTCTCAACATGCTCAGGGATCTTTGCAGCAATCTGCGGGGGATGTTTTTTATTATCCGCAGGAACTATATCGTTCCATACGATCTTGCAGAGCCCCAAAAGGCCAAACCAGGTACGGAAAAGGGGAAAGTAGTAGAGCGCCTCTGCCTTATCTTCAAAGGACGGTATCTGGTTGTTTACCATATCCATAAAGATCAGCCAGGCCTCATCATGCTGAGGTCCTTTGACAGCAAGCGCATACCCGCCCTGCTGGGCCAGTGACTCTTTTGAAACATACTCGGAAAACTCCAGTCCTTTTACCTCCATCCCGATGTCATTAAGAAACCGGGGGTCTGCACCCAGCTTCTCAATCCATTTATTCTTTAAACAACGCACTCCCTGGCCTACTTCCATCCCGAAACCTTCTCCCCTGGCCATTTCGTGCAAAATCTCCAATGCTTCCATCTTAGCACCGAATTTAAGCTCCTTTCCACCGGTATGCTCTTTTGTAATAATACCGTTCTCATAGCATTCCATGACAAATGCCACACAGGTAGAAAATGAAATGGTGTCTATCCCATAGGTGTCGCAATAAAAGTTATACTCAACAGCAAAATCGGCGTCAAAACATCCCATGTTTGCGGCACCTGCCGCTGTCTCATATTCCGGGCCGTCAACAACCACTTTCTGTCCTTTGTATGGGCCTGTTTTCAGCGCAAAACCGTCTACCACCTTTGCACAGGCCATGGAGCATCCGTGCCAGCACTGATCGGCTGCTCCCTGGGTGAAATACCTTGCTTTTAACATCTGCGAGTCGATCTTCCAAGTGTCAGGATGTTTACCGAATTTATGATTATGCACAGGGAGAATATGGTATGCATCCATCAGCTCGACAATATTTGCAGTACCGACCTCACGCATCCTGAATGTTGTTTTGTCAAGGGTTGCCATTTCCGCATTAACCTTCATGCCATGTTTACGGATCAACTCGGGATTGACCGGGTGATTCATATCATCAATAACCTGAATAGCTCCTGTGGGGCACACATAAGCGCAGGAGGTACAGCTTACGCAATGCGGATCGACTTCCCCAAAGGGCATAGTCAAATGCCGCTTAATTCCCCTGCCCGCAAAGTCAAGAATCCGCTCCTGTATGAACTCAGCGCAGGCCCTTACACAATGGGTGCAGAGAATACAGGCTTTGGGATTCTCATCGGTTAACTCACTTTTAAAACGTGAACCGTCAGTAACGCCGCACAGCTTTGCAACACGCTGGACAGCCTCGACCTTCGGCCAGCGGCCAAGATACATTTCGGCAAGAATCTTGCGGTGCTTGACCACCTTTTCAGAGTGCGTTTCTACGGTCATTGGCTCGCGTACCGGATAGTTACACGAGGTTACAATCTTTTTCCTGCCTTTCACTTCTATTTCGCAGATACATAACCTGCAGGTGCCACTCGGGGTAAGGTCCTTATGGTGGCACAGGGCAGGCACGGCAAAATGGTTATCCAGCAGCGCCTTCATGAGAAATGTATCCTTAACAACCGATAACTCTTTCGACTCATCCTTGCCTTTAACGGTAATGGTTATCTTTTCAACTTTTTCAGCAGCCATTATTTCACCTCCACAGCATCAAATTTACAAGTCTCATAACAGATACCACATTTGGTACACTTCTGCGTATCAATGATGTGCAGCTCTTTCTTCTTTCCTGTTATTGCTTCGGAAGGGCAGTTCTTCGCGCACAGGGTACATCCCGTACAATTCTCTTCACTGATACTGTAGGTAATAAGCTCTTTACAAATTCCCGCCCCGCATCTCTTATCCCTGATATGCTCTTCATATTCCTCCCTGAAGTACCGGAGTGTACTGAGCACGGGGTTCGGCGCTGTACTTCCCAATTGGCACAGGCTTGTATCGCATATTGTCTCTGAGACTTCCTCAAGGAATTCTATATCACCCTCCCTGCCTTCACCGTTGCAGATGCGGCTCAGGGTATTGTTCAGCGCAAAGAGTCCTTCCCTGCAGGGTGTGCACTTTCCGCAGGATTCATCCATCAGGAAGCTTACAAAGTACCGGGCCACATCAACCATGCAGGTCTTCTCATCCATCACGATCATGCCGCCGGATCCCATCATGGAGCCCGCTTCGGTAAGGGAGTCAAAGTCCACCTTCAGATCAAGCATGTTTGCTGGAATACAGCCGCCCGAGGGGCCGCCGGTCTGTACAGCTTTAAATTTTCTGCCGCCTGGAATTCCTCCGCCGATGTCCTCAATTATCTCCCGCAGCGTAATTCCCATGGGCACCTCAACCAACCCGGTATTCCGTATGTCGCCGACAAGAGAGAATACCTTTGTTCCTGAGGAGCCGTTCCAGGGGTTTTTACTGACGTCACCCGTGCCGATGGAAGCAAACCATGAAGCGCCTCTGTTAATGATCGGCGGGATATTTGCCCAGGTTTCGACATTGTTCAGAACAGTTGGCTTGTCTTTGTATCCGTATTCGACATTATGCACATACTTTGCACGGGGCTCCCCTGCCCGCCCTGACATGGATGCCATCAGGGCTGTTGATTCGCCGCAGACAAATGCCCCGGCTCCCCGGTGAATATGAATATCAAAAGTAAATCCGCCGCCAAGAATATTTTCGCCAAGCAGGCCATACTCACGGGCCTGCTTAAGAGCCTTCCGAAGCCGCTCGTTTGCAAGGGGGTACTCCTTCCTGATGTAAACAAAACCCTCTTGTGCCCCTGTCGCAAAGGCCCCGATAATCATACCTTCAATCACCGTATGCGGATCTGTTTCTATGATACTTCTGTCCATATAGGCGCCTGGATCGCCTTCATCCGCATTGCATACCAGATAAATCTTTTCTTCCCTTTCCTGCGCGGCTTTTCTTCCCGACTGCCATTTAATTCCCGCGGGAAATCCTCCGCCGCCGCGGCCTCTTATGCCGGAGTCTATTACCTCCTTTATGACCGCTTCTGGATCATTCTTATCCAGCACCTTTCTAATTGCCTGATAACCATCCCGCGCTATATAGTGCTCAATGTTTTCAGGATCGATTATTCCCTTATTGCGCAGGGCAATGAGCTGCTGTTTTGTAAAGAACTTGATTTCGTCCATTGTTTTATTTATCTCACCTGAAACAGGGTCAACATGCAGCAGCCTCTCAACAGGTCTACCATTTATCAGATGTGATTCAACAATCTCTTCAATATCCTCCTCTTGTAACTTCTGGTAAAAGACTCCGTCCGGCTGTATAACCGCAATCGGCCCGGCTGCACAGAAACCGTTACACCCGGTTCCATAAGCAACAAACTGATCCTGCAATTTTCTTGCCTGCAATATTTCCCTGAATTTTTCAAGGATATTAAAACCCTTTGCAGAGACGCATCCGGTTCCGGTACATACCATAATCAATGCTTTGTACCTGCTTTGCTCTTCCTTTACCTTTGACGCTATCCTATCTATATCTTTACGCTTTATTTTTTTCATACCCCTGCCCCCGCTGTTTCAAGTTGTTTTTCGCTTTCCTTTACTATTTTCTCAACATCCTTTGCCTGGACATTGCCAACAACCTCATCACCAATTTTGATAACCGGGGCAATACTGCAGGCTCCTAGGCAGGCAACGGATTCTATGCTAAATTTACCATCCGCGGTCGTTTCGCCGGTCCTGATTCCCAGGATGCGCTCCAGGTTATCCAGAATCCGTGCCGCACCCTTTACATGACAGGTGGTTCCCATACAGACCTGGATAATAGTTTCCCCTTTCGGCTCCAGGCTGAAAGATTTGTAAAAGGTGGTAATATGGTAGAGATATGCCAGAGGAGTCCCGGTCTTTCTTGCAATCTCATCCAGGGCTGTCTTTGAAATATGACGATACCTGCTCTGGATATCCTGCACCATTTCAATGACATAATCCGGGTCGCTGTTCCACCTGTCAATAATCGCATCAATTTCTTCTATATCGGATTTACACTGTGTCGAGATCTTTTTGGGAGTTATAAATCGTGCAACTTTATTCTCCTCAATTCTCCATGCAGGAGTAATTCCCCTGTTTTTAACAACCAGGGCCTTGATCTTTTTATCACGAAATACCGTACCTATTCCGCCTCTTCCAGCCTGTTTCAAACGGGCTACTTTCCTGCGCCAGTCATAGAATGAAAAATTTAATACTCCCATTTTTGTATGCTGCGCACCCCTGCCTGCAGAAACCACAGCGATATTCCTCATATCCAGCTCATCATCCGCATACATTTCCGTCAGCTCTTCAGCAACAAGGTGGGAATCAATACTTTCCATCGGGGCTTTTTCAATGGTAACCTTTCTATTTACCGCATCAATCAGGATCACGACATCTTCCCGGGCCTTTCCAACAATGCACAGGGCGTCAAATCCAGCAAACTTGAAATAGGGCCCAAAATAGCCGCCAACATTACAGTCCATAATGGAATGCGTCAACGGCGAGATTGCCGTAACCAGCGTTTTCCCTGATCCGGGAAATGAGGTGGTTCCACCAAGAGGGCCGGGTGAAAAACAGATCGGATTATTGGGGCTGTCCCACTTTGTATCTTTGTCAATCTCCTGAAACATTAACCAGAGGTCAAAACCTTTACCGCCTACCCACAAATCCTTCATCTGCTGTGTAACCGGGTGAACAGTCACCTCATTGGTATCAAGGTCTATCCTAATCGTTCTATTCGCGTAACCCTTGTCCAACTCAACCGGCTCAAACTCGAACTCCTTCAATAATTCATGGGCAGCAAGCATTTTACTGACGTGCTCACTTGACATTATAAAAGGCTCCTTTAATTATTATGATATTACACTTTATTTTATTTCTATAGTTAGTTTATAAAGATCTTTTGGAATTGGAGTAATGGTTTGATTTTTATTTTTTTTCCAGTACTCCAATACTTCAGGACTCCATCATTTTAATCCTTTAGGACTCCAATTTATTTATAACTCACTCTCATCCTGCAACTCTCTATTCTTTTCCTCAGCCCGCTCCATAGTTTGATTAAATCTTTTTACATGCTCCTGAGCCAGGAGCCTCGCTTCTGAAGCATCACCCGCTTCTACAGCTTTTACAATTTTACACATATCCTGATAGCTTTCCCTGAGAATCTTTTCCTCTCTTGACAAGAACCGGTTATAATAGCGATTGATGTTATCATGGATACTTTTAAGAACTAAAATATATAAATGATTTCCTGCAATACGTGCCAGTTCCATGTGAAAATTATTATCAATATCTATAAATTTATCCCAATTGGATTCATCCTGGTCAAGGGTTAATCCTGCCTGACCGAGGATATTAATTA
>JAUXBV010000367.1 GCA_030619215.1 Fibrobacterota bacterium
CCCACCAATTTGCTATCCCGGTCCAGGCTGCACTGAATAAAAAAATTATTGCGCGTGAAACAATACGTGCTTACAGGAAAGATGTCACGGCCAAGCTCTATGGTGGAGATGTAACGCGAAAAAATAAATTATTGGATAAGCAGAAAGCGGGTAAACGCCGGATGAAACAATTCGGGAGAGTAAACGTTCCGCAAAAAGCTTTTATTTCGGTACTCAAGAGTAATTAGATTCTCTGTTTGATTTATCTACCCCGCTGTGCGGGACACGCATTTTTTCGTAGATAAATCAGACGTAGAGAATTTTATCTTAGTGCAAAACCAAAAAGGTTAAAAGACTAAAGTCCAGCTTCGCTGGGTTAGCCCTATCAGCTTTAAACCAAAGCAGCAACCATATTATAAAATATCTCCATCCTCTTACCAAGCAAAAGCTTTATAATATCCAGGAAATGAGGATCTATTTTATTATCAGGCTTTTTTTTCTTTTTCAAACAGGTCGCCTTAGTTTCAATATCAAGTGAAATTTCTACTTTACCTTTATTATTATATAATGCTAATGGCCAAATCGAACAGGTTAATGGTTTGAAATAGAAGGGGTCTTTATTAATAGTAAGAGCAGCACTGTGGATTCCACATTTTAGAGCTTTGTTTTTATCAAAATAAGAAAACACGCAATACTCATCACTTTTTTTATCGATAAAATATTGATTACCCTCTTCTCTTTCAAAAGGATTGTCATATTTATTGCCATTTTTAATATTTGGACAGAATTCAGCAATTATATCAAAAATTGAAATGATGCGGTTAATTTTTGCCTGAGTAGTATCTATGGTAAAAATATTACAACAACATGTTTTATTTTTAGCACAGGCAATAGCTTCTTTTGTATTACACACAAAGGTATATGCTAAAAGGTCTTCAATTTCAAAACTATATTTTCCAACATGTACATAGGTTGCCATAAGGGTATCCAATTTTAATGGCAATGAGTAAGAGGGTAAAATTATATATAACCTGAATTGTGGAAAAGGGACGGTGGAAGTTTATCAGTTTATAACATCTATGATTGCTATGCCGCGAAAAGCAAGTATTACACTCCCTGCTGCCGTTCCAACGATCCGCTTTTAAGCTTAATAAAGTGGTCCTGTGCAATTGCGAACTGTTCCAGTGACTTTTCAACAGAGGCGTTTGACTCGTCCACATACCCATCCGCAGAAGCCGACCAGGAGCGGTTCAGGTAACGCTCCCCTGCAGCAAAGTGATTCATCAGGTCTGCATAACTCTGCATGTCGTATTGGTGAATAATACTCTCCCTTGCCTCTAAAAAAGTCTCGATGTCATCGATAAAGAGCTCATCTATTTTTCCATGAATATCATAAACATTAATATTTTCTTTATCCCGGCTGAATGTCGTCATATTCCGGACAATATTTGTAAGGCTTTTTTCAATATTCTGAATATCCGCGCCAACTTTACCTGCACCCTTCTTATGCTTTTTAATAGTCACCCTTAATATGACAACACCGGCAACTCCAACAGCCATTGCCGGTATAAAAAAGCCCCAGTTAACCATCTCCTTGTCAACTACAGCAACAAGTGCACTGCAGATAAAGCCGAGCGACATTAATATATAACCGACAAATTTCATCTTTTCTCCTAACCGGTTGCCCCTTTAACAACATAATACAAAGCATACCCTACGCCGATCAGTGCTTCACCAACGATCAGGCCTGCTGCGAAGGGAATGCCCACCTCATGGCTGAAGTGAGTTCCTTTCTTCCAATCAACAAAAATTCTTATAAAACAACCTATTGAATATGTCAGAACTGTGGCAAAGGGCATATAGAAACCGAGTCCGGTTAAAACACCCAGACCACCAATGCCTCCGGAGCTGAGCAGCGCCCCTATTCCAGCGCCTGCTATATATTTAAGTACCGGAACATTTCCACCCTGAATTCCGCTGATCACACTTGCGAGCGCCTGTCCCTGCGGGGCCGGAAGCCTCTCAGACCCCATTCCATAGGCCCGGTGAAGAACATAAATCAGCCCCATGATAAGTATCGGCCCTATCCAGGTAGATAAAAACTGGCCTACCTGCTGTTTATATGGAGTTGATCCGACCAGGAAGCCGGTCTTCAGATCCTGCATCATATCAGCTGCCTGAGCCAGTGCAACACAGACCGCCGCTCCAACCATCACCGATGAAACCGTTGAAGCCGCATCGCTCAGACCACTTGACACAATGATAAGTATGGTTACTGCTATGAGCGTCATCCCGGAGAGGGGCGACCAGTTTGTCCGACCGAGGCACTCGGATACGATCACTCCGGCTATCCACACCCAGAGCGTTCCCAGAACAGCCATGAGTAAGCCCCTGCCAATTCCCATCTCCTTGGTTGATAGAGTGGCAACGATAAAAAGAACCACACAGCCAATGGCAATTGCAATATAGAGCAGCTTAATCGGCATCTCATCCTTTGAAATTGACTTCTTCATCTTTGATGCTCTCTGCATACTGACAATCGCGCCTTTGATCAGTGGAAAAGCCAGTACGATCCCGGTCAGCGCTCCACCGATTAACATCCCGATACCAACCGGCCGAAACAAAGAATAGCGAAGATAGCCGGGCATGGTCGTTTTGAGTTCAACAAGCATGTCCGGTGACGGCAGCAATCCCATTGCATTCAAAAGCGGCGCCAGGACAAAGTAGCAGGCATAACCGCCTATAAAGAAAAAGATTCCTCCCCGCCCTGCCAGATAGCCTACTGCAACTGTCATGAGCGACACAAAGAATGTAATATTGAGAAACGGGGGCAGCCCTGCGGCCGCACCAAAATACCACTTTTCAAAACCGATGTTTTTGATAACTAAATAGATAGCGGCACTGAGAAGAGTACCGGAGATCAGCAGTATTGCTTTGCGAACACCGGCCCCCGGTGTTTTGAGAATGGTTGCGACCGCAATACCACCGGGATATGCCAGCCTGCTGTAATCGATCATCTGTTTCCTCAGCGGAATGACAAATGCAATACCCAAAACACCGCCAGATATACAGGCAATCGTCATGAGTAAGGGGCTGAAGTCGGTGCGGTTAAGGATGAAAAGCGCGGGAATGGAAAACATCATACCGCCCGATGCGCTGTTTATAGCGCTGGCAATTGTCTGGTTGATGTTATTTTCTACGATGCTTGTCCGCCGAAGTATCCCGCGAAGAATACCGAAACCTAAAATAGCAGCCAATTCCGACGCATTTTTACTGAATCCCAATACCAAGGAAGCATATCCGAAACTCAGTGTCACCACAACACCAATGCAGTAACCAACAATGACTGCTGTCAGTGTTAGTTCAGGATACGGCCCATGGCGAACCGGTCTGTCTTTAGTATCTGTCATAAATATCCTATACGTTATGATTCTTTTGTTACCAACTTCCAGAATAAAGCACCTATAATAATAAACGCCACAACGGAAAGAACCTGCGCTAAGTTACCAGCCCACGCATAGCCTATACCTTCAGGCACGCGTTTTAGAAATACAGCCACCGCAGCAATACCCACGCCAAGAAGACCTTCCCCTCCGACAAGCCCGGAACCGAACAGGACGCCTCTTTCACGCCGTTGTTCGGCCTGCTCTTTTGATCCAGAACGCTTTTCTGCAAACCACCGCAGAAGCCCACCGAAAAATACCGGTACCATTGTTGATACGGGCAGATATACTCCAACTGCAAAAGGCAGGCTCGGTATTCTGCAGAGCTCACAGATAAGTGCGATGCCAACTCCAATAGTAACAAATACCCATGGAAGGTTTTGCTGAAGTACGCCTTCTATAACCACCTTCATCAGTGTTGCCTGTGGAGCCGGTAAATGCTCCGTTCCAAACCCATAGGCCTTATGAAGGAAAATAATTGTCAAACTTACGAATGCTGCGGAAGTCAGCACACCTATTATTTCACCAATCTGCTGCTTCCTGGGGGTAGCACCCAGAAGAAATCCGGTTTTAAGATCCTGAGAGGTATCACCTGCAATTGACGCTGCGATGGCAACAACGCATCCAATGGTGATAGCCGCAGCTTTTCCAATTGCGCCGGTCCATCCCAGCAGTAAAAATGTTGTGGATGTCAAAAGCAGTGTTGCAATGGTCATACCGCTTGTCGGGTTCGAGGTAACGCCCACAAGGCCGACAATCCTGGATGAAACGGTTACAAAAAAGAATGCACATATAATTACTAAAAAAGCAGCGACGGCACGCTGAGGAATACCCGGCAAAACATGGAATATCTGTGGAACAAAAGTCATGACTAAAAAGAGAACCAGTAAAATATACCCGACATACTTCAGCGGCAGGTCTTGCTGTGTACGTTGTTCAAAGGCCTCCTTCTGAGAAACTCGCTCCTTTAATTTTCTTGCACCGATACGAAAACTTTCAATAATAGTGGGTATACTCTTAATCAGCGTTATTATTCCGCCGGTTGCAACAGCACCTGCGCCAATGTAACGTATATACCGTGTCCAGATCAGGGAAGGC
>JAUXBV010000330.1 GCA_030619215.1 Fibrobacterota bacterium
CAATGAAAAATTCAGTGCCTGACAATATAAAGAAAGAGCGCCTGAAAAACCTGGTTAATTTACAAACAGAAATTACCAAAAAATATCACGGCGATATGGTCGGCAAAACGGCCGAGGTGTTATTTACACAGAGACAAAGCCGAAAAGATAACTCCTGGATGGGTCAGGATAATGGTTGTAAACGAGTACTTCTTGGTTGCAAAGACAACCTGGCAGGAATGATTTTAAAGGTAGCTATTGTTCAAAGCACGGGAATGACATTAATTGCAGAAAGGATATAACAGTGAAAGTCTTAAAATGGGTTCTGTTTTTTCTTATCGCCTTTACCATTTCTTTTATTCTTTTACGCACGTTCTCTCAGGATATTTTTAAACATAAAGCTTCTGCAATAATTATCCGCTACACTGCGCCCGCAATACCTATATACTGGTATGTTGCAGGCTCATTTATTATCGGATTTTTAATCGGGCTTGCCGCTGTTATTAATAATTTTATTACCTCCACTACAGGCTCATTTAAGAAATCAAAGAGAATTAAGGAGCTTGAAAAAGAGGTGGATTTTTTAAGCGACCATCCTGCAGGTATTACTTCACAGGACGAATCTCCTCCAATAGAAGAATCCGTTGAAGAGCCACCACCTGAACATCTCCCGGAAGAAGAGGAATCCGAGGATGCGGATGAAAAGAAATCTTTAAATGATAAGGATATTGATTCATTTATTGGATAACATTATTAGTATAATACCTATTCTAAAAATTTATTTGGTAATTAGAAAGTAAAAATATCTTCGTGTATTGGGAAACCAGATATGCACAAGGCCGTACCAGTTCAGAATCTTTAGAAACCGCGCTGTCCAGAACAGCTTTGACAAGAAGCCGCCCGGCTGCTCCTTGTCGTAATTTGTAAAGCCTTCCTTTAATATTTTTCCTCCGGAGTCTTCCCACCACTTCTTCGATTCTTGGCGGACCGGTTCTCTGATATGGGCATAATAGGGAACCTTATCAGAAAGAGTATCCTGTGGGTTTTTTCCCTGAAGGAGCTGTACTCTTTTTTGTATACTGGCAAAATTGGGTACGCTGAAAAAGATGTGCTTGCCCGGCTTAACAAGTGACATGATATTTTTAATTGCAACTTCCGGCGAGAGCAGAAAATGCTCAAGCACTTCGCAGAAAAGAATCAGGTCATACGATTCCTTTTCCAGCGGCGGCGTTTCGCGGGAGATGTCGCAGATATGCAGCGGTACCCCGGAAGGATCAAGGAAGTTCCTGTTTAATTCATCTATGCAGAGTACTTCAACCGTTGCGCCGGTTAGCTCCTTAATAATCAGAGAAGTCATTGAAGGGCCGATCTCAAGAACCCTGTCTTCTTTTTTTACTTTCGGTAATAAAAGCACATCATTAATGATTCGCCATTTATGAACCTCTGTATAACGTTCTCCGAATTTCCTTTCTGCCTCATCATCCAGATTTTTAAACAGCTTTTCATACAAATAATTGTATGTGTCAAGTACCTGTCTTTTTGTATACATGGCCTGTATTGTTCCTTCTTATTATTTCATTCCCTTTATGTAATTTTAAAACACTATGACCAAAAAGCAAAATAGGTGTATTTTATAAATAAAGTCAATAAGGAGCAGGTATGAAAAATTTATTGCCGTTTATTACAGCCGTTACACTGATCAATGGAGTCAGTGCAGAAAGCGCTCAGAAAGGGTCTGATATTATTACGCTGCCCAAACCAAAGCTCGAAAGCAAAATCTCTGTTGAGGAGGCATTGCAGGGAAGACGATCAGAGAGATCATACAAAAACGAGCCATTATCTCTTTCCGAAGTATCGCAACTTCTCTGGGCAGCATACGGAGTAACCAGGAAGATGCCGGGCTTCCGCGGAGGATTGAAAACCGCACCTTCCGCAGGCGCAACCTATCCACTTGAACTTTATCTGGTAGCGGGAAATGTAACGGATCTTCCAAAAGGAATTTACCGGTATGTACCTGGGCAACATGCTCTGGCAAAAGTCTTTGCAGGAGATAAAAGAGCCGAGTTATGCGCTGCTGCACACGGCCAGTCAATGGTGAGGAACGCGCCGGCTTTGATAGTATACACCGCCATCTATGAAAGGGCAACCGGCAGGTACGGCACCAGGGGAAAAGACAGATACGTATGTATGGACCTTGGACACTCCGCACAGAATGTCTACCTGCAGGCATACACCCTGGGTATCGGAACCTGCGCAGTCGGGGCGTTTGACGATAATGCCCTTAAAAAAGCTTTACCCATTGCGAAAAATGAGATTCCGTTGTATATAATGCCGCTTGGAAAGATATAAGCATAGTTGTATTGTCAAAAGGTAAATAATAATGAAGACAGGAAACAATTTTTCATGCTTACACATCTTAATATGCTCCTTGTGTCTTTTAATACTATCATGGCATCAACCTGCCGTACCCTGCTCAACCTTCTTCATAAAACATGGCGACCAGTCTGTTTTTGGTAAAAACTATGATTGGGACATAGAAGATGGAATGGTATTAATAAATAAAAAATGTGTTACAAAAACAGCGATTAACTATACCAATCCTGTAAAGTGGAAATCAAAATACGGCAGCGTTACCTTTAATCAGTACGGGCATGGCTTTCCCTGCGGCGGTATGAATGAAGCCGGCCTGGCAATAGAAATAATGTGGCAGGACGAAGCGGAATTCCCCCCACCTGACTCCAGGCCTGAAATTGATAACATGCAGTGGATCCAATACCAGCTCGATAATGCCGGCACTGTTGAGGAAGTAATAGCAAGTGATACGCTATTAAGAATTGCACCGTTATCCGGGGCCGCTATTCACTACCTGGTATGTGATAGAAACGGCGGTTGTACTGTTATTGAATATCTAAACGGCAAAAGAGTATGGTATAAAAATAATGACATGCCTGCAAAGGTACTGACAAACAGCACATATTTCGAATCCATGGGTTTTCTGAAGTTATACAGAGGCTTCGGTGGATTCATACCGCTGCCCCGAAGCAATGGATCATTGGAAAGGTTTGTACGTATTGCCTATATGGTAAGAGAGTATAATCCTGAAAAATCCGGAGATATCGTTAAATACGGTTTTGAAATACTGTCCTCTGTTTCAATGGGCGATTATACTAAATGGCGCATTGTATATGATATAGAAAAACGCTGCATTTACTTCCGTACGGAATCAAAGAAAAAGATTAAGAAAATTGACTTAGCCAATCTAAATTTTTCCTGTGAAACTCCTGTAAAAGCTATTACTATAAACACCGGCTTATCAGGGGATATTACTGATAAATTTAACACGTATACCTATAAAATGAATAAAAAATTGATTAGGAAGACCTTTGGTAAAACCTACTTCCTTAAGGGCGTATCAAGAGATTTACTTGAGAGAGTGATGCATTATCCGGGGAGCCTGAAATGCGAGTAACGCTGAGTTCAGCTTTGGTAAGCTTAAATGTTATACCCACCCATAAGCTGCAACGCTTTTGTTGGGAAACGTTTTTTTCGCTAATAATTTATTACTTCTTGCAAAGGGGCTTGAAAAAAACTCATACTATCGCTTTACAATAAAATAATTCCGTATTGTGATAAATGCTCGCTAATAAATTAAATCGATTTTTATCAAAGCACTAAAGCATCCGTCCCGATACAGATATACCCAGATATAACAACAAATAAATTTTTCTTGACATACCCTCCCCAATGTTCGATTTTTACTTCGGTAGAACCATGATAAACCTAAAGTTAGGAGGAATCATGACCATTACTCGTTCGCTTCCTGCTCTTATATCGATTTGTATTATCGGTACCTTTTTTATTAGTTGTCTTCCCATGGGGGCGATGACTGTCACGGTTAAACCTGCGCCATTTAAGCCGGTTAAACGGAAAGTTTCGGGGAAACTTGCCTTGATGGAACTTACGGACAACCGACGCGGCACGGATACCGGCGTCTGTTATATCGGCCTTCAACGTAACGGAGTTGGTGTCCCGCATGGGAATATCACTATTACCGAGGGTAAAAAAGTGGTGCCAGTCCTGACCAAAGACCTCGCCTCAGCCCTTCGTAATGCTGGATATACAGTCGATATTATCACACCCGGCGGATCAATTCCGCAATGCGATGCCGTCATATCGGGTGAAATTCTCATGTTTTGGAACGAAATGAGCAGGCATTATACCTGGCACGATGTTGAACTAAATCTTTCCGTAACTACACCGGATAAGAGCAGGACTATTTGGTCCGGGACAATACAATCACGGATAAAAAACAAAATGTCTTGGGGTTCCGCAAAAGAACATGAAGAAACCATCAATCAGGCTTGGGCCGAAGCGCTGGATAAAGTGTTGAATGTATTTTCTTCGCAGGAATTTACGCAATCGATGAAAACCAATTGAGCTGATAGGAAATTTCTTTCTTGACGGACGATTGGAGGTTGGCTGAAAAGTTCTTGACACGCGCCTAATTTTACCGTCCGAATGACCTCCTGCGCAGCCGTTCCCGACAGCCTTTATAGCTTTAAATAGCTATAAGGAATTATAGCAATTCTTTGTTTAACGCCCGCCCCGTTCGCGGCCGCCGTAGGCGGGCGCGAACAGTGTGTTAAGCAGAAGGATATGGTAATAGCCTTTCTGCTTCTACGCAATGTTATACCGATAAATCGGCACCTTGTACTGATAAATCAGCACCTTGTGCTTTAGTATAACACCAATGTTTTTATCTTACCATGGCATTGCTTATTTTAACAATAAATAACAAGAAAAATTATCCATGCTTTGAATCTAGAGAGTGCGTCATGGAAAATATTATCGAGGAAGTTCTTAAAACGGAGAAAAATGTTAACGAAGCCATACAAAAAACCCGTGAGAAAGCGTTTGAAATCAAACAGCAGGCTGAAAAAGAGGCGTCCGAAAAAATCACCGATGCCCGTTTAGAAGCCCAGAAAATAATCCAGAATTCCTTAGATCAAGCACGTAAGGAAGCTCACCGGATCCGC
>JAUXBV010000156.1 GCA_030619215.1 Fibrobacterota bacterium
CTGTTGATTGGTATCCGTGGGGAGAAGAGGCCCTTCATAAGTCAAAAAAAGAGGACAAACCAGTTTTTCTCTCTATAGGTTATTCCTCCTGCCACTGGTGCCACGTCATGGAAGAGGAATCATTCGAGAATGAAGAGATTGCCTCAATACTCAACAAACACTTTGTGAGCATCAAGGTAGACCGGGAAGAGCGTCCCGATCTTGACGAAATCTACATGAACGCGGTCCAGATGCTGACCGGAAGCGGCGGCTGGCCTATGAGCGTCTTTCTCACTCCAGAATTAAAGCCCTTTTACGGAGGCACCTATTTCCCACCGGAAACCAGGTATGGCAAAACCGGCTTCAAAAACCTTTTACGCAGCATAGCGGAAGCATGGAAGAGCAACAGGGATGACATTGGTAAGAATGCAATGCTATTTGTTGACAAAATAAACCATTACTCAGCGAACACCTTTGGCTCAAAGGAATCGTTGTCAAAAGAGATACTGCAACAGGGGGTAACAGACCTTACCGCTGCATATGATCCGCAATACGGCGGTTTCGGCGCTGCGCCAAAGTTTCCACAAACCATGGCCCTTGAATTTCTCATGCGAATGTATGTGCATACAAAAGATGAAAAAATAGTAGCCATGGTTTCACATACACTGGATAAGATGGCGTCCGGAGGAATGTATGATCACCTGGGAGGCGGTTTCCACAGGTACTCTACCGACAGAAAGTGGCTGGTACCGCACTTCGAGAAGATGCTCTATGATAACGCCCTTTTAGCGGACCTGTACCTGAAAGCATTTCAGCTTACTAAAAAACAACGCTATAAAAACGTCGCCTCTGAAATTCTTGATTATGTTCTTCGTGAGATGACCGATTCCTCCGGTGGTTTTCACTCATCACAGGACGCAGACACTAAAGGTGAAGAAGGTAAATTCTATGCATGGACTTACGAGGAGATTATAGAAGCCTTGGGTAAAAAGGATGGTGACCTGTTTAGCGGTTATTATTCTATAAGGAAGCAAAACGCCTCTACTTCTCATGAAATACTCAATATTGATCAGAATATCCTCCACAAAAGAACAGATCAATTACCAGCTGAATATAATCCTGATTTAATTAATAAAATTCAAACATTACGAGATTCTCTTTATAACATAAGAAACAAGCGCCACAAACTTAACAAGGATGGCAAAATTATAACCGCATGGAATGCTCTCATGATTTCATCCTTTGCCAATGCCTTTCAGGCATTCGGAGACAGCCGATACCTCAGTGCAGCAGAAAAGGCGGCCCGTTTCATTCTATCAGAAATGTATGATAATGGTAACCTGCTGCGCATCTACCGCAAGGGTATTGCGAAACAACCTGCGTTCCTTAATGATTATGCTTTTTTTATCTCATCACTTATTACCCTGTACGAAACTACCTTTGATATAAACTGGCTCATTGAAGCTGAAAAGCTGACTGAGAGGATGATTGAGAAATTCTGGGACACGAGCAGTGGCGGTTTTTTCTTTACTTCCGCATCTCATAAAAACCTTATTACGCGCACTAAGCCAATCTATGACGGCTCTATCCCGTCAGGAAATTCAATTGCAGCGTATGCCCTTCTGCGCCTGTCAAAGCTTCGTGATAACAAAGGTTATTATGCCAAAGCGGAAAAGACCCTGAATACCTTCAGTGAAGAAATCGCCAGCATTCCCCGTGGGTATATGGCCATGCTTAATGCTGCAGACTTTTATTTCAACCGCCCAAAGGAGATTGCGTTTATAGGTGAAAGAAACAGTAATGGCCTGAACAGCCTTCTCAATGCATTACACAGTGAATTTGTCTCCAATAAAGTCGTCTCATTCAACCAAAACACCAATGGTGAAAACCTTACAATTGAAAACAAGATCCCGCTACTACGGAATAAAAAAAGTATAGACGGCAAAGCAACGGTATATGTGTGCAGGAATTTTACCTGCCAGGAACCGGTCACTGATACCGAAAGCTTCATGAAGCTGATTCTAAGTGACATGTGAGGATAATAAATACCTTAGTACTATTTGTAATATAAATATTAAAATTGATTTAGTACCTTACAAGGTGCCAACTTGCGAAGTGCCCTTAAGGGTATTGGTAGAAATAATTTCCTGCGTTTTTTTGGCACATGTGCCAGCTTATCTGGTAGAAGATTATTTCGTGAAGGCTTTAGTCCAGCTTAGCTGGGTACTTATCCCCCGCTTTGCGGGACTAAAGCAGTTTATCGGGGTTAGGGATAAGAAATAGTAAATTATTATATATCATTTATCAATAAGGTCTATATTTAATTTATTGATAATATTATTTTCCGGCTTGTCAAAAAATATCCCGTTTCTTGAATTCTTGTCTTCCGAAATCCCGCGCAGGAAAATGTAATAAACACCGCCAAAATAGTTATCATAAGAGTAATCCTTAATTCTTGAAGCAAGGTAACGGTCTATTGCAAGAGCATAGATGTAATACTGAAGGAAATACGAGTTGTTAAGCATTGCCTGTTTTAAATTTTCTTCCGAATAGAAATCTGCTGAATCTCCAAGAAAATTGGATTTCCAGTCAATGATATAATACCTGTTATTATGAGTGAAAAGCAGGTCTATAAAGCCATGCATATAGCCCCTGGCTGGCTGGAAATCGAGGGATCCTATTCTTTGAGGAAGCTCTGGAATTAATGAGGAAATATCTGATTCCTTAAAAATGGCGCTTAGCTTTTTTGGGGTAATATTTTGCACAGGATAATAGAATTCCATTTCGCGGGAGGTATTTACCATTGGAATTGATGAGAGCCGGAAGCTATCCCTGCCATTTTTCATATTCAATGCAAATACGTTTTTGATTGTATTATTAACAGCATCGTGCCATTCCAACTCATAACCATATCTTATTAATTCCTGATTTATAATATCGGAGGTAACTTTATTATTTTCCTCTGAAAAATCAAGCTGCTCAAGAATACTATGGAGGAGCGTACCGGATTCAGCTCCTTTTGGAAATGTGAAGATACTCTTTTTTTTAGGCAGTTCATTGCCTTCCGGGCTCGCGGAAACCGGCTCTTCCATTATATAACTCTCTTCAATGTCCCGTAACTCCGCGATTTCGTGCTTTTGATGGATCAGGGAGCTGAAGCTTGACAGGCGTTTACCTTGAGGAATCGTGCCCTGAAAAGTTCTGCATGCAAGCTTGTCGGGCCTTTCAGTTTCAGGTTTATAACGGGAGATGTTTTTTTCTTCGTATTCGATTATTTCCAGACTTCCATTGGAGCGGCTGGAAAGCCTGTTAAGGTCATTGAGCATTTCGTTATCGCTCAGAGTTTGTACCTGCCGCCCCAGATCGGGGACTGTGGAAGCGGTGTTCCATGTGTCGGGTTTATGAAAAAGGTATGCAGGCGCGGAGGTTTCCGCTTTGTTAAAACGCCCCCATGCAAGGTAACACCGGTACCTTGCGCGGGTGATTGCAACATATAGAAGCCTCAGGTTCTCCGCAAGAAGCTCTCTTTCGGCACTCTTTTTATGCTCATCATACTCAGGGCTTCCTATTTCGTAAATACGCCTGTTATTCTCATCGTGGTAGATAAACTTATTATCCGACACGCGGGAATCCCCCCAGGTAAACGGGCAAAACACAATCGGGTATTGAAGCCCCTTTGATTTATGAATCGTTACAATCTGTACCGCGTTGTCATCCTTTTCCAGCCTGAGCTCATGCTCTTCGAGGCGGGGAGAGTCAGGGTTGAGCTGTTGGGAGAACCATTTGAGCAGCGGTGACATCGTCAGGTGATTTTCAGTGCTTTGCTGCTGCAGCAACTCCTGTATGTGAAGGATATTGGTAAGGCGCCTCTCTCCGTCCGGCATGGAGAGAAGTTTTTTGCGCACATGCTGCCTGTTTATAAATGCATTAAACATACGAATAAATCCATAGCGGCTCCAGAGATCGTGATATTCCCTGAATTCATCATAATAGTGTTCAATTGGGGCTCCCTGCTCTACCGCGTCAAAAAGCGAATTGGCATTCATCCCGATAAGCGATGTGCAGAGCGCGGTTTTTATATAGCTGTGGTTATGGGGGTGAGCGGCAGCATGAAGTATATGGCAGATCTCGCGGGCGTCAATGGTGTCAAAGATATTTCCCGTTTTATGCAGTACTGCAGGAATGGCCTCAGAGGAGAGAGCCTCCTTAATTTCCCGGGCCTGTCGCCCGGTTCGAACGAGCACGGCAATATCCTGGGGTTTTATCTCCCGTACTTTTTTCCCGGATTCTGCGTCGATAATCATACCCTGCATGAGAAGTCCTGCGATTTGTCGCGTAACTGCCCTGCACAGTATTGCTGTCGCATGTTCCTTGGTGACAGGGTAAGGCCGGGACTCCTTATCTTTCCTGGTGGAGAACCGGGTACTTGAGAGGTACCAGATAGTAAGGGGACTTGATGTTTTGCCGTTCATAGCGATATTGCACGAGGAAGTATCTTTCGGCTTGACAGCTTCAAAGTAAGGAATACTCTTATATATAAACGGATCCGGTTTGTATTGAAAGATAGTATTAAAAGCATGTATCAGGTTCTTCCCGGAGCGCCGGTTAGTTCGAAGAGTGTGAAGGTTTTTATCCGGTGTATTATCAACGGCTTCCATAAAGGTAAAGATATCCGCCCCGCGGAAGCTATAGATCGCCTGCTTCGGATCACCGATAAGAAACAGAGGGATACCCTTTTCTGCAAACAGCGGCTTGAATATCGCATATTGGATCGGGTCCGTATCCTGGAACTCATCGATAAGCGCAGCTTTGAATTTCTTTCTTATTGAGCTGATCAGTGTTTTCCTGTTCTGCCCCTGCAGGGCGTTATACAGGTTAGTCAACAAATCATCAAAGGTATAAATGTTGCCCTGCAGCTTTTTCCCTTCCAGATTTTTACACACGTATTTAAAACACTCATACTTCAGGGCAACTAGCTGCTGCTCAAGTAAATTGTTTAGATTTAATGAGCATTCATACAATGCATCACAAAGTTCGAAGAACTCATGCTCCGGCGTCGGCATATTTTTCCTGGTGGCATTTCGTATCTCGCGTGAGGTAAATTTGATAAAACCGTTGAAAAGGCCGGGATTGTCTGCGTTATAAGCCAGAAAAGCATCAAGTGCATTTATTAGAGAAGGAAATTTTTCTTTTTTGTATTTGTTTTTATGAAGGCTGTCATTTTTGAATAGTATATCCAGTATCTCATTTTTTACATGAGGCCATGCTTCGGCTACTGCTTCAAACGCACAGCTAAAGGATTGCTCCGCCCGCGACGCGTCAGGGAATTCCTGCTTCGGTGTAATTTCGAGGTCAGGCTGTGCCAGGTGATTGGCCAATAAATTGTAGAATTTTTGGGGAGTCCACCCGTTACTCCGGGCAAAGTTTATCAGAAACGGCGACGCGCTGTAGAAATTTTTCCGCCAGAAGTCCCGGACCGTCTCCAGAATCAACGGCTCCTGCTCTGTGATAAGCTCCGTGTCGAATCGCATATTGCTTTCAAAAGCGTTATCCCTGAGGATACGATTGCAGAAGCTGTGGATTGTGCAGATCGGAGCCTCGTCAAACCGGGAAAGCGCTTCATAGAGAATTGCTTTTGTTAACGCGGAAGAGTGCCTGTTACCGTGTGAGTTGACAATGGCGGTAATTGTATCATCCGCTTCCTTTCCGCTGAATATATCAAGAGCTTTCTTAATAAGCCTCCTTATCCTGTCGCGCAGCTCTTTTGTTGCAGCTTCGGTAAAGGTAACGACAAGGATCGCGTCAACGGAGTATTGTTTTTCAAGCAAAAGCCGCAGGAAAAGGTGGGAGATAGCATAGGTCTTACCGGTGCCTGCACCTGCAGAGATACAGTGCGTACCGGAAAGCGGGCATGTTATCAGGTCAAAATCGTTCATACATTTACCTGCTGCTCATTAGTAAGAATAGGCACCCATATCTTTAATGCTGTTTCAGTAAAGTCATTATCGAACCGTTCAATTTTTCCCGGATAAATAGTGTAATAAGCATCGCCGGATTCGGCATAGCTGTATTGTGAGCCGCGCCACGTTTTAAAAGCTTCCTCAACAGCACGCTCAAGAGTTTTCCCGTTATTAACGGCATCGGCATACGAGAATGATGTTTCAGGATAGAATGCGACAGGCCTTCTCAGGCCTTCCTGATACAGGTTGAGAAGAGTGCTGAGATGCTCTTTAGCATTTTCCAATTCAGCATAGCTGAGGCAGTGCGTTTTACCGTTTGTCTCTCTGCCGAATAACATACTGGTGCGCGGAAGCGTCCCGTCATCCAGTAGATTAAGTATCACGTGGCTGATCCAGATACGCAGCCTGTCTTTCGCCTTGATTCGTGCAAGCCTGAAATGAACCAGGTTATCATCGGTGAAGGTTCCGATCCGCCCGGTTATGGTAAAGCCGTTATGGGTCAGGTTAATATCAGCAAAGGTTTTCTCTGCAGGGCGCATGTTTATCCCGTCGAATGCAGATGCAAAGGTATCGATATTTTCGCATATTCTGTTATAGGCACTTACACCGGGATTGCCATGCGGAAGAATCCCTCTTGCTTTGACCGCGTTAAAGAACTGCGGGGTTTTTTCACCGCTTAATCTTCTGTTGAGAAGATCCTGCTCAAGCTGGTATTTTTCCAGCCCGTCAATTGAAAACGGCTCGGAATCGCTCATAACCGATTGTGCCTCTTCCGGGGCAACGCCCAGCCGGTTTCTCAGGAAGTATTTCACAGGGTGTGTAAAAAAGGAGCACAAATTATCAACAGTTACCCGCTTCCACTCTTCTGCTTCGGGCAGCGGCAGGGGCGCCTGGATAAACGGCTCAGGCCCGGTAACCGACGCTGCCGCAGCTTCCGCATTTTCTTTTGAATAGCTGAATAGTTTTTGCCGCTTATCCGGCTTGTCAAGAAAGTACTCTTTACTGAATGCATTCAACCGGTGAGTGGTGGTTATCAGCTCAATGATCGATGCCGTATCTGAAGAGGAGCAGAAAAAAGATTCCGACAGGTAATCGGTCAGCTCACTTACCGGTACTGAAGGCGGTATCAGGCTGTTATCCTTAACGCAATATCCGGTATAGCTCAGGTAGAGAGTTTTGCGGGCTGAGAGTATGGATTCCAGAAAACAGTAACGGTCCTCCTTTCGAACCGAGCGGTCCCCGGGTTTTTGATCAGAGGCAATAAGGTCGAATGAGAGGGAAGGGTCGGCTCTGGGAAAGCTCCCGTCGTTCATTCCGGCAAGGCAGATGATTTTAAACGGCACACTGCGCATGGGCAGCATGGTGCAGAACGTTACTCCGCCGGTTATGAATCCCTTTCCGTATTCCTTGCCGGAGAGGCATGAATCCAGAAATGTGCGTATAATA
>JAUXBV010000280.1 GCA_030619215.1 Fibrobacterota bacterium
ACCAGTTGAATTGTTCTTGGTGTGGTCATTGTCAGGACCTGTGGCTGCACCCTGGTCATCCTCTTTTGTTGGTGTTTTTCCAGACCATACGGTCCAGTCTAAATTATCATCAACAAGCTGTTTCCATTTTTCAGGAAGTATTGTTGTTTCGACTGTAAGGTCATCAAAGTCAATCACATAAGGTATTTCAGTAACAATAAACTCTTCAACAATACTGAATGGTTCTTTATTTTTGTTTGTAAGGTCAGAACTGTCAATACTTGTAATCTGGATTTTATAATCATCACCTACTTCATAATCCTCTGTTACCTCCCATTCCAATGAGCCATTACTTGGTGTTGATGCGGCCAGGACTTCAAGCAGCTCATCGTTTTTTAGAAGTTCAACCTTTACCTCACCATCAATATTGTCCCCCCACCGAATATTCACAACACTATGCTGCTCTACTTCTTCTCCATCCCCGGGCGTTGTAACAGCTATAAATGGTTCCCGCGGCATGCCTTTTGTTCTAACGTAAGAGCTAGTTTTATCGGCTATATAATTGTATGTACAGTTTTCCTCCCACCTGCCGGCAGTATTAGAATCTGTTCCCCAGGGCGCTGGATTCATAATTAAATGCTTATCTCCTTCATATCCGGCATACGTAACAAAATGACCAGGCCAGAAACATGCAAACGGAGCACCGCTATCAGCTTCTGCTTTAAAATCTTCTTCAGAATTTAAATTGTTAGCAGGATCATAAGCATAGCCTGGCAGGAATTCGTTAATAATAGTTGTAATGACTCTCATCGGTTGAGGAGAATTACTTGTTGTAATTACATGAGCGCAATCTTCGTTGGAAACAGAATCATGATCAATTCCATAGTATGTTAAACATGCTTGTGCAGCTCCGGCCCAACACCAGCTACTTTGCCATTGAGGGCATCTCAACAACTCGGGTGTAAGGTGTTCAGAAAAGCTGGTAGAAGTACATACTAAAATTATTAAAGCAAGGATAGTGAATTTAATTGTTTTCATTATTTTTTCACTCCTTTCTTTATATCTTCATGGATATTACCTTCCATGATTTTTACTAATTCATCAGATGTTGAAAGATTTGAGTATTGAGGCGCTCTAGTAGCTTTATCACCTTTAAAATCAATGAATTGTAAATTCTGATTATCAAGTTCAGGAAAACTGAAAACCATTGCATTTGCTGCATAGCACTCAGCAAATATCATTTTATGGTTTGCAATTTTAGGATTTTGTTCTTTAATTTTAACAAACTCCTTGGCAAGCCATACATATGATAAAGAGCCTATTTCATAGTGCTTGTGTCCTAAATTGAGATACTTGTACACACCCATAAGCATTCTTACTTTTCCATACAAAAGTACTGGAAAGTAATAGGCGCAATGTGTAGTTAATAATTTTGACACACCGTCACCCTGCTTATAATTAACTATAGAAGCAGGAGTCAGCTCCATTATTTCGATTGGTTCACCAAGTGTTGCATTTCGTATAGTCATGGGATCACTAATCTCTAAATCGTCAATTCCTCTTGGCGTTGTAGATTCTGACATATACTGTTTAAATCCCATTTCAGCAACTTTTGTAGCCTGCTCAAGATCAGAGTCTGCATAGATATGGACGCATAGAAAGAAACTGATGAGAAGTAACATTTGTTTCATAATCCCCTCCCTCTACAATATGAGAATTAAAATTTTTATATATATAAAAACCGTATCTTGAGGGTAAAGGTGACGGCCCGTATATCGAGCCATCACCAGCAAGCTGTTATAACAGCTCTTGTATAGAGCTGCTCCCCTCCGGTTACAGCCCTACTTTTTTCTATTTATTGTCGCGCAATCTTCGTTGCACTCCCTCCCTCCCGAAGAGAATTTTGTAGGCGTTGATAAGAATATTAATTAAAAAGAAACTTCCTTAAAGAATGTTGTATCAGGATTTTTAAAATAAGCATTACTCGCTTCGAATAACGGAAACCACGAATAGGTTGTATCGCCTTTGAAAAGAGCCAACACTAATAAATTCCCGTATTTAATGGTATTCCCCGGATCAGGCTCAAACGGGTTGTCGTGAAAAAGCAGCGCTCCGTTAGCGCCTGTTGTGTCCTGGAAAATGGCAGTGCTGTTTACAGAATCCGAATCCAGTATACTCCCGTATACTTCAACTTCCACACCTTCCAGCGGTGATCCGTCACTTGACTTCACCAGGATTCCCACATAATCCGGAAAAGCTTCATAAAGAATATCTCTCTCTGAGCCAATAACCGTAGCATTATGGTTAAGAACATTTATACTGTATTGATCCCAGGATTTCTGCCTGTAAAAGGAATTATAAGAAACATTCATGTATGAATTTAATCCATAATACCCTTTATTATTAACCGGATTATTAGTAGAATCCACATTCAACATTAAAAGATGCAAACACCCCCTCAGCTCAGCTAATAAAGGAATAAGTATTCTTGTCATGCTTGTATCAAAAATGGCAGATGGTTCCTCCACCAGATAAATGTTAACAAACCTTATGATATTTGCTTTTAGGTCATCACCCTTGAGTGGTGAGTCTTTCAATTCGTTATCATATAAAAACCTGTAATCAAAACCGCTGAAAGGGCCTGACATCTCGTCATAAACATTTCCGCTGTAACTATAAATCGAATCAATCGCAAAATGAATAATGCCGTTAAAAAAGCTTGGGTTATTAAACGTGTGTAATGCATCTCCCAACTGAGCTTCAATATAAGGCCTGGTGGCGTTCAGCCCCCCATAATGCTGGCTCACCTGCTCATCAACTGCTACGATAAGTGAGAATCTCCATATCGGTTTAGTAATGTCACCGACATCGGTAGTATCATTCGATTGTACAATTGCAATATTGGAGAGTAGATATTGGTAAGAATCTTGCTGCCTGGGAACATATATAACCGAGGGCATCAGGCCGGTTGGAACAGAGTCAATAACTATTAAATAGAAGCTCCCGCCGATAAAGATCCCGCCTGAAAGACCCCTTACTATTGTACTTCCCTCAATGAACACATATCCGTCAGCAGTATCAACGGTATCAGACAGGAACGTTCTTATTGATCCCGGTTCGGACAGTTTTCCAGCAGGTACCCTTGTTGTGTCGCCCGCCGCCTTAATACCTTTGATAAATACGCTTGTTCTTTCCGTAAGGTGAAGAGCCTGTATATTGTAAATTCCTCCCGTATCTATTGAATGGAAACAATACGCACCCGTAGAATCAGTTGTATCAACCGGTAATGAGTCAAGCAATGCGGCATCCTTATATGGATTAAAATCATTCGGTATCAATTGAACAACGGTGTTTGGAGCCGGGTCTCCCTGCTCATTGACTATCTTTCCGCTGACTTCAGTATCAGAGCCGCCGCCGGCAACAGTAGTCGGCATACTGCAGCGTGTAAGAAGCATACCTGCAATGCAGATACCGATGGCAATAAATACTGAAAAGTTATTCTTTATCTTCATTTTTTCCCCGGCAGAGCGGAAAAAGATTAAAAGTAAATTGATATACCTGATCAGGCTCATTATCAAGGCGTGCGATCTCCATAAGCTCCCTGCGAAACTCCCGCGTTCTCATCTTGAAAAGCTCGAACGTCTCCCTTGATATACTGAAAGTAGTTGAAGCAGTCATTCTATCCTGCCTGGGGAACCGGTCATACGCTTTCAAAGCAATATCGAGCATCTCCATCTGAAATTTTTCAATGATAAAAACATTCGAGGCATCAGGGCTTGTGCCGATCAGATTATCAGTCTGATGATAAAGACCGTTCTCATCCGATTCAACAAATCCAAGTTTCTCCAAAAGTTCTAAAGATTTCTGTGCTTCCTTTGCAGTTATACCGGGTATTAAAAAATCTGCAAGCAGTTGAAAATCACCTTTAAAATCAAAAAAGGTTACTATCTCACGTATAACACTGTGATACCATTTACTATAATATTCATATCGGTCCTTATCTATCTCAGTAATATCAATATGTTTCCTCTTCTCAACAATCCTGCTGTAATACATTGTTTTCTCGGCAATCGTGTCAGCCTGGTTAAAAAACACCAGGTTCTCGAAATATTCTGCTTCCTCGCGGTTATGCTCAATAGCTAATGAGATTTTTGCTATACTCTTCTTTGTCAGGTTTCTTTTGCTTTTTATTACATAATAGAGAAATGCAGGCGCATTTATTCCAGCCTTTTTTGAGAAATAGCGGTAGGAAAAGTACTTCTTAGTCTTTTTCTGCTCCTCGTAATAGTCCTTTAAATAAAGGCGGTAATTCTGATATTCAAAAATATTGATCATTTATAGCCTGTATAAACCGGAGGAAGTAAAAAAAATCTCTGTGAACATAATATAGCGTTTTTTTGTGAAAAAATCAGATTTTTTTGCTTTCTTCCGTTCACCTCAGTGAACGCTCTATATAAGATTATTAATTTAAACATTATTAGTCGGGGGGAGAAAATCCGCCCTCTCCTCATCAGGCCATCATAAATCTTGCATTTATAAACAGAATATATTATTTGTAATATACGATTATGAAAATTAACATAAAATCTTTAACTATTACTATTTCTGTAAGCTGCATTATTGTCGCTCTTCCTATTATTCTTATTGAACTAATATTGAGACTGATATATGGCCCTGTACCTTCCGAGCCTATATCTGAATTATTCCAATATGAACACCTTGTCATATATGACCCGCTTTTTAAAATTGAGGAGCATAATGGGAGAGGATATTATGTACCGGCAAGAAAAATGAACAGTGCCAAACCATTTCCGAAAGACAAAGATCCGGAAAAAGCGAGGATTTTTTTAACCGGCGGTTCATTTGTTGAAGATTGGAATGCTTTACAATTAGAGGAAAAATTAAATGCTATACTAAGGGAGAATGCGGCAAGCAAATCCTGTGAAATAATCAACTGCGGCATGGCAACATACGACAGCTACAGAGTTTCCTTAATTATAAAGGAGATAATAAACTACGAACCCGACCTTATTATTGTACTATCAGGTAATAACGAAAATATATATGATAAAAACGTCAATATTACTCTCTTTAATGTAAACAGGTTCCTCAGAAAATTACGGTTATACAGAAAAATACAGGATATAGTATTAAAAAAAAGCGGCAAAAAAAAAATTGCTCTTAATCTTGATCAGGAAGATATTGACCTTGCGAAAAAACTGGGAAAATATAAGGAAAATATTAATCAGGTTATCCAATTAACAAAATCCAAAAATATCCCGCTTATTCTGGGATCCATCCCTATCAATTTAAACGGCATTCCGCCTGCAGGTAAACGTCCGGTAAATACATTATTCCTTAAAGGCTGCCTGCTGCTGGAAAATGGCGACATAAATGACGCTGTCCATGCATTTAACCGGTATATCAATAGTAACCGTCAAAACCCTTTTGGATATTACTATTCAGGTAATGCATATAAAGAAAAAGGAGAGTATGAAAAAGCAATATCCAATTATTATAACGCGGTAAAATA
>JAUXBV010000061.1 GCA_030619215.1 Fibrobacterota bacterium
GGACGAGCTTGAATGTCAAAATCAACCGATGTATACTCTACTGTTTCTGTTATTCGACGCTGCTCATTCACTGCATTGCCGTCAACAGTTGAATTCATGAACTGGGAGCGGAACTCACCCCCAAAATGAATCCCCGCCTTTGACATTATCTTGTTAACTGTCTCTTTAAGTTTATTAAGCCGCTCGTACTTGTCGTCGTCCTCAGCATAGAGACCTGCACTTAGAATTACAGAAAAAACAAACACACTCTTTGTTAACAAACTCAATTTCATAAGTATTCTTCCACGTTTAAGTTTTTATATATTGTCATCACATTTTTTTCAAAGAAAAACATTTAGAACCACATTTTCACCTCACCGGAAATAAACGGTGCTGACCAGCAATTCGGATTCTTTCCATAATCAGTCCCTGACTCTTTGGCATATTTTTTAAATTCAAAATCCTCGTGCTTCAGCCATTTTACTCTTCCATGGAATTGCACACGATTGGTAATACTCAGATCACAGCCAAGCCCGTAGGCAACATCCCGATAATCTATCGGGCATTTTTTTACCACAGCAGTATCAACTTCACCTCCGCTTGTTATGTTCGTTTCTGTAGTAGCAATCCATGCTTTATCCGAGCGCCAGTTTTCATAACCAAGGAGCCCTAAAATGTAGAATTTATTTGTGAGGGCTATTGCCGGTTCAAACCGTAGGTATAAGGACCATAACATCATGTCTTCATCCTCAGCATTGAAGGCAAGCGGTTTAAACACCGAAGATATTCCGTTTATTGCAGCATAGCCACCGAGAAACAGGCTGTTCTTATAACCAATAATCGGGCCTATATCATAGGCAGCGTCAAGCTCCAGGTTAAACGTATATTTTCTGTGAACCGGTACTGAATAGGAGGGAGTAAAAACGTTACCTTTATTAAACATGATAAGGTTTTGTGCAGCTTGTGCAGAATCTTCATAGGGCACAAAGCACTCGAACATGCCAAGATAATCGCTGTAAATCCCCCCAGCGTCAACTCCTGGTGGGTTATTGTACCCTCTTTTTAAAAAGCTCTCATCGCCAAGCCGCTTCTGGTACCGTTTTATAACCGCGTCTTCCTCGGTAGTAAACCATGGATATTTTGCATAGTCAAGTTCATAGATTTCAAAATCAACCGGTCCGCCCCACCGTTTGTACGAGGAATGAAAAACGGAAAACATGCTCTGACCATTGAGCCGGTAGGGGAAATAGAGCAAATCACGCGCCTTTTGCAATTGAAAATGCTGGCCATATCTGACTCTCATGTGGCCATAACCCGACAGTTTCGGGGAAACCGTAGCCTGCAGACCAGCCAAATTCTGTCCGTATGCACCACCAATAAACTTTCCCGCGCTGACACGGTTTGAGTTAAACGCCCAGAAATAATCGCCGGTGGAAACAAATGACTTCGGCGCATAATAACCTCGTGCTATGGCTGCCACGTCAAACTGCACAGGCACCTTCTCACCGATTTTTATATTAGAGTATAATGCCGGTTTAAAACTCCCCTTTTCCTTGGTCTTTCTATCAAAAGGGTATGTACTGATTGTGGTGTCGAAAATCAACCATGTCGTATCAACTTTACCAATTCCAATATCGGTATGAAAGCTCAGCTTCGGGCTTACTTCTCCTTTTGCATCTATTGAAAATGTAAGCGGCTCTTTATAAAAACCTCTATCACGCCGTCTTCCGGGCCTGTTAACAATATCAAAAGCCTCTTTAAACAGATATTCTTTTTCATCCTTTGCATGCATGATGTCATCGGAAACGTCAAAACGGCAAAAATTGGCTCCCAGTGTAATACCCTTTAATGCTTTTAATGCAGCTATTCGTGTGTGCAGGACATGGGTATACGATTCACCAACACCGCTATGCCTTATGGTAAAATCAGGATCACCGTCATAGCCGAGATCAACATTCGCGTCAATCCATTCCCGCTCATAGTGCCCCATTTTATCAGGCTTTGCATACAACACCATGAGATTCAATTTCCCTGGGAGCGATATACTTTCAAAACGTATCCCATTAAACTCCCGTTTATTCCACGCAGCGCGCCCGGTCTTTTCCCCCTTTGCGATATTGTATTCATAGTATCGTGCAATAGGCTGCTCAATCTCATAAGGAAGGTATTCCCAGGCAAAAAGCCTGTTCTGACCATTCCATATTGTCAAAGGCGACGCCTCTATCCACTGGATAGCTCCCATATTCAACCAGAAAGAGGCCGGCTTGGTTCTTATTGCAATACCTGCGCCCATATCTTCATGGATTCGTGCTGAAAAGTTATGTTTGTCATGCGCTTCGTGAATATGAGCCAATCCCCCTGACGTGTCATTCTCCATATCAGGATACATGCCCGGCAGCGTTGTCTGAAAACCTATTTTAGACCATAATACCGTGTTTCTGCCCGCACGAACTACCATTCCCAGTCTGAACAGGTTTTCATTGCCTTCCCAGCCCGACTGAATATATGCACGATCCCTTGTAAACCAGTATGGGTATGTTTTGAAACTGTGATACTGCACATTGAGCCGCGCTTCCCCTTTAAAGGAAACCGGGGAAGAGCCGCCGAACATCAGGGTTGATCCGACCTTTGATCCGAATTGATCTAAGGTCAACTCGATACTGTCAAGCTGTTCATCATAGGAGCTGCGGGTATTTTCTGATGCATGTGCGGTTATCGGAATGGTAAAGCAAATAACCGTAATCAGCAAAATACAAAGACACAACCTGTTAGTATGTTTCAGCAAAGGACCTCCAAAAATCTTCTGTCATATGGAAAGAAACGGGAGAAAAAAGAAAGGTCGAAATCCATTGGTGTATGCTATTACAAAGTGTTGTTCACGCTCCGACAAGCGCCCCTCATTAAATGGAAAAGCCGGTTATTTAGAGAGCCTCGTCTACCCTCTCCATTTGCCAACACATCTATTCATCAACACGAACTCGACCTTTCAATCATTTGTACGCCATACCAGAAAAAGGTTTATTTGACAATTGTCAATGGTGTGTTCCCGGACTGTAAACCGGCATTCAACCTGACGATGTACGTGCCGTTTGCGATGTTCGCGCCACTGGTGCGCTCACCATTCCATCTCACGGCGTGGGTGCCGGCAACTTCCTTTTTGTTGACCAGTTCATTAACAAGTTTACCCTTCAGATCATATATCCCTAATAACACCTGCTGAGGATCTTGCAGTATATAGGTGATAGTATTACCAGAGACCCAGAGGTTCTTTGTGCTTAAATATGGATTGTAATCTGTCACGATTATCGGTACGAAGTCCGCATATTTCATCCCTTCCAGTGTAATATCATCAACATAGAATTCGGCATAATCGCCGTCTTTAACCTGGATCGAGAGCTTCGTGGCCTGGGCTTTTCCGTGATCCCATGTCCAGTCCTGCTCGGCAGGCTCTGAATATGCAGGCGGTACAAGTTCGGAGACTGGTATGGTGACCTCAACCCAATCGCTGGTAAGATCTATATTGGTCTGATAAAACCCCCAGTCATACACGGTTGAAACATCCTGTGTTTCAACCCGCAAAGCTACAAAACCATCACCTTTAACCTTCAACTTGATGGCTGTTAAACTACTTAAATCATGAATATTACCATCAGCAGTTCCTGATAAAAGGCATCCGATACCGGCAAATGGGTAATCAAGAAGGCTCTCATCCGTTCTGAGCCAGACATGTATAAAACTATTTCTTGTTTCCTCTTCGACCATAACATCAGCATTGGTTGATCCGACCGTATCATCTTGTGCGCCATTCATGACAACGGAACCCTCTTCATCAAAAAATGAATACCACCAGCCGCCGCCTTTATGTACTAATGTTTCACCATACTCTAAGTACCCTTTAACAGCGCCCATATTTGTCTGATTCGGCTTATCTCCCCACGTATCCTCAAAATCATCAAGAACAGCCGTTGCATCCGGATCAGGCTGCGCAAATATACTGAAAACACAGACCATCCCTACTCCGGTGATGAAACTGAGTAACTTACCCATAACACAACTCCTTTGAAAAAGTTAAATTTAATGTTTATATACGATATTTTTACCTTAATAGTATTATCCGAAATAGAAAAACAGCGATACGGTATAAGCAATGTATAGGATACTGATAAGAAAAAGAAGGAATCCTGACTTATCACTTTGATACGTTAATCCTCTATTCTGTTTATATAACCAGTTATTAAGTATCATTTCATCTGCCCCCCTTCCTTAAATACCATGTTATTGCTCATTGTCCCCTCTTGAAAAAATTCCTTTACTCTATACTGATCCGGACAATTCTTCTAAACGTATCATTTCCTTATTGTCTATTTATTATAAAATTATCAGATCTATAGATACTCGAATATTTTAATTACCCTTTCTTTCCCTGTAAATAAACTTTCCATAAATAAATATAACTGAACAATGCCATAAAAGCGGTAACAAAATGCTGTTTATACAAAAAAGTGGGGTCATATTTGTCCCCGCTTTTTCCGGGAATACTCACTTTTATCAGTAATTTTAATTTGAAATAATATATTATTTATTAGGATACTTTCGGGGGGTTAATAATGGGGAGGACGATAGAGCAATTATTTATATTGCGGAAAAAGTAAATTACAAAATGGTATAAAAATGTTAAATACTGTATTTTATTGTCCCCATCAGCACCACCCGCTTTATTGGTACATCAGGGTGATTTAACAATGACTTTTATATTGTGATGAAAAATATTATTTGTCAATAGTTATACTCAGTAGCTATATCGATAGTGATAATAAACCATGCGAAAATCTAACAGATCGGATGGAAAAATGTTTAAAGGAAAAGGCTTGTTTAAGGCTCTGACCTTTAGGATTGTCATCACTCTCTTTCTGTTGATACCTCCCCATATTTATGCAGCCGGCTTCACCGATAGCCATGATGATGGAGATGTTTTAAATAATCCCAGCGGTTCGAACTGGACAAATCAGGGCATAAGAGCCTGGTCTGAATCGGCGGGTCTGATTAGTGTCCAGGACATGTCAAATGACGAGGGCCATTTAATTAATGATTATAATTGCACGGAGGACGGCACCTTTGAAGTCGTTTTAAAGTCTAATGATAACTGGAACAGTTACTATGGCGGAATAGTATTACGGTGGACATCAACCTCAAGTTACTATTTCGTGAGCATTTTACAGGGCGATAACATCAATAATAACGGCTTTATTTACTGGGGCGAGAATGGAATACCGGGAACACAACAGGGTACAGGGTTTAACATTCCCCCGACCTGTACCCTGAAGGTCGTATGCACCGACTCAACATTTGATATTTATGTGAACAGTGTTCTCAGGTTAACAAAAGAGGATGCAAGCCACCCCTCCGGGAAGGTAGGCTACGGTTATCCCTGGCAATGGGATGGAAAATACCTGAACTGGCTTGAGTGTAGATGGAGCGACGCGGGCGGATCAGCTCCCACAATTACAACACAACCTCTTTCCGATACTGTCATGGTGGGTAATCCTGCCAGTCTCCTTGTAACTGCAACTGGTATCCCAATACCAGGGTATCAATGGCAGACAGATACCAGTGGAACATGGGAAATTATCTCAGGCGCAGCGGATTCAACATATACTATCCTGTCTGCTGCCTTGACACATACAGGAAACTACAGAGCAATTGCCTCAAATGCCTCGGGAACCGACACCTCACAAGAAGCTTATATAATGGTATATGAATCAATAGTAATAATAGAGCAGCCGCAGAATGATACGGTGTTTACAGGAGACACTGCCACATTCGGGATAATAGCAACAGGGGCTCCCTCTCTTACCTATCAGTGGCAGAGCGATAAGAGTGGCAGCTGGCAAAATATTCCGGGAGCAAACTCGACGATCTACTCTTTTGCTGCTGATTCTGGCGATAATGGAGTAAACTTTCGCTGTATCGTGAGTATTTTATCCATTGACAGTGCCACAAGTAACGCCGCATCACTGACTGTTCGTAAGGTTTATAACCCTTTCAAGTTAACAGTTGAGTGTGCCGATGTCTTTACAACTAATAATGTTCTCGTGAAAATCTGGAGTGATGAGGACCTTTCGGATTTTCCAACAACCGATCAGGGCTCAGGCCCATGGTCTGATTATTTGTGGCTGGTATATTCGTCAAACGATTATGCATCTGATACTACAGGATCTTCAATAAAACTCTATTCCACAGAAGATATTAAACAGGCAGCGCCTGACTCTTTAAATCCTTTTGAAGATACTCTAACAGTAGGTATGCTTCCAATTCCGAATGATTCAACCTGGTATTTCAGCTACACAGTAACCTGGCATAATCAAGGGCAACCAGGCACCCTTCTAAAACCGTTTAAAAACGACGGTTCTGTATATGCTATTGATACAACGGCTCCTCCCAACATACTCGTTGTACATGGTGAATACGCCATGAAAACAGATACAGCCCTGATTGTCATTGACAGTATTACAAAGCTCAGTGCGGCAAACGACAGTATTGCAGTTATTCAGGTCAGCGAGTATTCAGATTTCAGCATACTCAAGCTGGATACATCTCTTAACGTTTCAGAGCTACAGCAAGCTGATAGGGACACTGTTATAATGGATAGTATTGCCCAGCTGCCTATACTAAAAGACACACTTTACTTGCGCTGGTATATTGTTGGCAAGAATCAAAAAACCAGTCCAATGCTGGACACCGCCTTTACAATCGGATGGGACAGGCTGGTATATTCCGGCTCTCTCACCGCTGACAGCATTGCCGGGCAGGGTGACCTGATAAAGCTTTCCTGGGACGCACCTCAGGCCGGCGCGGACAGTGTGCGTATCTGGTGGAACACATCTCCGATCCCTTTGAGTCATGATCCCGGCCTTCCTGTTAACCAGGCCTTTTATCCCGCACCGGGCACAACCATTGACACACTATGTGGATTAAATCCCAGTAGTGTTTATTACTTTGGCCTGCAGATATTCGGTGATGATTTCTGGTCGGTCATTACTCCGGCCTCAAGCGATACCATGCCCACTGCAGCGGGCGATACTACAACAATCCCTAATGTCATCAAAATAGACTCAAGTAGGTTCGACACGGACAGAAACACTATACTGCTCTACTGGCACATCGATTTTTCCCTGTTACCGCCGGAAAAAGGGTATAAAAGCGGCTATACTAAAACGCTGGAATCATCGCTTGACACAACTATAAAACCCATAAGCTGGGACACTGTGGGCCAGGAGTATAATAAGACGGAGATATCATTGGTACCTGACATTGTTTTTGATACCGCGTATACCGTTGGCCTGTGGCTTCGCGGCATCAGCCTTGAAGGAAAGCCGGGCAAGCCTTCTTACCCCACGGATTCAAGCACGGCAAAAATAGAGATACCGGTTTTTACCTGGCAGGTGATAGACCTGTTCTCCCCTTCTTCGGATACGATAAATGCGGTCAACGGTAAGGTGATTATCATAAAACAGGATGTATCCGTGAATATAACCGACACATTATGGAATTACAGCAATCTCCCGTCACCTTTACCGGAAGGTTTTATGGATGTCGGCTCCATCTGCTTTACCTTCAACCCCATGGAAAAGGATCCTCCCCCATTTAAACTGGGCCTTCGATACGGGACACTGCCCTCAGGTATTACAGAATCCGACCTTGCTCTCTATCAGTATAAAGCTAATGAATTCCATGTGTTGTATGGCTCCGAAGTAAGCAATGGCGCAGTATTTGCGAATGTAAACAAGGACAATATGCCCTACCCGTTTGTCGTACTGGCAGACACAGCTTCTCCTGTAGTAACTCCCGTCTCATATAACGACACGATAAAAACAGGAAATGACATTCCGGTATGGTTTTCTCTCAACGATAACGTTGCAAATGCACAATGGGAGCTTATCTACGGGCCGGGAAATGAAGGATATTCCTATGGTGAAGCCGGCTCTTTGATGCAGAGCAACGATACCAGCACATCCCACCTGGCTTCTATCAAGGACACCGGTACGGTCATCAGCCCGTTGTACGGTGTTCGTGCACTGCTGATTGCTAACGATGGAGTAAGCTCTGATACGGCAAATGTATCCCGCTGTGTAGAAAGTTCAAACTGCGAGTCTTTTGACCTGGTAGCAAATGAGTGGGCTCCGGTGCGAACGACTAAGGGGCTTGATGATCCAGCATTGGCAAAGGTTTTTGAAAGGTCTATTGATGAAAGGAACGGGTGGGAATACGATATCTATAAATATAGAATCTACCGCTGGTATAACCCGGAGCCTGGGGAAAAGAGCTTATGGCTTGAATATGACGAGTCAATAAAAGAAGAATTCGATTTTATACCCGGCAGGCTGATCTGGTGCAAAACAGCAGACAGTTTAACTCTCACCTTTGGCATGGGAGTGACAACGTCGCTCAAAGAACCTTATAAGATAGTGCTCAAGCCGGATAACTGGACGGATTTTACCCTCCCTTTCCAGTTTCCAGTCATGTTAAGAGATGTACTGGAAGCCACGAATCCTTATTATAATTCACTCGAAGTGTACCAGTGGAAGAAGGACTCTACCGGCCATAGCGCTCATGATATTTTCATATTTGCTTTTGACAATATAGAAGACGAAAATGACACTCTGCTGTCTGGGCAGAAAAATGACGGGTATACAGTTTATAACCATTACGCAACACCGGTTACACTGCTTATACCGCCTGTCTCTCTCCCTCTTTCAAAATATCCTGCAGTTGAAAAAAGAAAACCTGTAAAAAGCAGCGGTTCCTGGGATATTTGCTTACGATGGAAGGATGGCCAATCAGGAGGTCCTGATTTTAAAAACAGAGTACGATGCGGTTACAAGGAAGGTGATTCTGAGACAATATACGGCACTACGCCCCCAACCATGGGAAACGTACTTGTGGGGTTCTATGACAGCGGTAATAATAGAGTTTGCTACTGGGCGCTGCAGCAGGGTCTGGATAAGAAAGGTGGTGTTTCATTTGAACTGTGCTTCAGGAACTACTCAAACAACACGGTAAAGGTAGAATATTTTCTTGACAAACTGAATGCACTGCCGGATGGATTTAATGCATTGATATTCGATCCTAAAACTATGAAATACGAAGCATGCACAAAGGATAATATTTCTAAGCTTGAGCTTAGTTCTAAAAGCGATGTAATGCGTGTACTGGCAGTTGGCTCTGAAAACTACTTCAACAATATAATGAGTGGATTCCTTCCAATGAAGCTTTTGAAAACCTTCCCGAATCCGTTTAACGGCCAGGTAAAAATCCGATACAGGGTACCTTTCGGTATACGGGAAGTACAGCTCAAATTATTCAATTTACAGGGTAAGCTTCTCTGGGAAGGGACAGACCGTGAGAATGTGTCGGCAGGAGAACATGTGTTTCATTTAAACGGCAACAAAGTAAATACTGGAAACGGGCCACTGCCTACCGGCGTATATATAATACGTTTGAGTGCCAGGGATTTTTCCGGCAAAACCCTTTACGGAGGAGAAATGAGGGTTACCTGTATCAAGTAAACATAATTAAGCAATAGGATTACTAATCGGAAAGGCGGAAGTTAATGTTTAAAAAGTTTGCAGCAAACGTATTCTTAACAATCGGAATTTATGCTTTCTTAACGGGTTGCAGCAATGGATCAAAAGATACGGCAAAAAATATTGATACTTCATTCCCGCGCAATAAAACACTCTACCTGGCAGGCGACCAGTGGGGCGAGCCCAACTCGTTCAACCCACTCTATGACTGGCCGGCATTCCCTGTAAAGGGTAAAGGCAACCTCATGTACGAATCGCTCATGATATTCAACTCCCTGTCCGGTGAAATGGAGCCCCTGCTTGCCCATTCCCTGGAAAAATCCAACGACGTTATTTCCGTGGTCATGGATCACCGTGCACGCTGGAGCGACGGCCGCCCAGTGACCGCAGCCGATGTAGTGTTCACCTATGAAACAGGAAAGCGTTTCAGGAGCGCCTTTATCGCGTACCTGTGGGATCTGATTTCAGACATCACCGTAGAAAAAATCCCCGATTCGGCCGACCCGGACGGTAACAGGCAGTTAGAAAAGGTCAACTTTTTTGTAAATAAAGAAGAGCGAAATAACCCCCTGGCGGTTCTGGACCAGATGCAGGCTATCCGTATTGTGCCGAAGCATTATCTGGCGCCCATCCTGGAAAAACTGGGTAACGATTTTTCCGCGTTTCTCAAAGAGAAAATCGACAAGAACCCTGTCGTTTCAGGCCCTTACAATATATATGCCTATTCAAGCGAAAAGATCGTACTGAAGCGTCGTGACGATTATTGGGGAAA
>JAUXBV010000167.1 GCA_030619215.1 Fibrobacterota bacterium
GGTAGGTCTACGATTAGCCAGAGAGAACTTGGGATTCTACATCCCAGTTATTATAATCATAGCCCTATTTTTTGCTGCACAACTTATTCTTTCACCGGAGTTACGTCGTTTGTTTGATAAAAACGTCAGTTTACCCGGGCCTCTTAGTGTAGGTTTAAATTTAGCCTTTAACACATTTTTAGGGTCAATTATTGCTATGGGCTTAGCTTCTACATCCTTGACGCTACTGAGGTGCGGAAAGGTGCGTCTACTGGATTTCTTCGTAACACCTCATCAAGTATTTATGCACTTTATCACTACATTTCTGGTGTACATGTTCACCTATTTACCATTGAAGATACCAGACTTACTTGTATTAATAGGTCGCCAATACCCTTTGGCTCTTTATGCTGCAAGATGGTTGCCGATGCTGCTTGGGTTCCTCTGTATGTACAACGGGCTTCGGCTCCAGTTCTACACATATCTACTCTGCGATTATAAATTTAATCCTCACGAAATTGTGTATGGGAGCTGGATACTCGGGAAAAACCACATACTTTCCACCCTTGGTCTCAATTTTCGTTTGGTATTTCTGAATTTAGCCGGGTTTCTTTGCCTTGGAGTGGGCCTATTTATAACACTGCCAGCAACATTTATCGCGTTGGCACACAGATATTCACTGCTTAGGCTTCGTCGAGAAGACGAAGATGCATCGAGATCCAAATCACAAATAAATTCTACTTAATAACAATCTGAAGTTTAATAGTAAGAATATTTTACCCATTTCAATTATGTTGCAAAAGGAGGAGATATTTAATTGCGACTAAAATAAGCTTATAATAACTCATTCCAACTTACCCCTTTGACTTCTTTCATATTGACATTCAACGAGTTATATTTCAATTATAGTATCATTGTAAGTTCATGATAAAATTATTAGATTGTTTTTAACATAAACTTTTTAAATACGCTATTACAATATGATGAAAATGAAATACCTAAAACTTCTTTTAATAATCCTTCTTATTATCGGATGTGCTTCAAATTTAAATAACTTGTTAAAGGAACCGGAACCATACAGGGTTATTATTACAACCGGACTCGATAGCAGTAATGATCCAATCAACGATTTAGAAGAATTATCCATTAATGAAAAAAGAGTATATATATATTCGAAATGGAATATACCAGTTGGAAAAGTTTTGTATAGGTGTATGATAAAAGATGGAAAAGGGAAAGTTGCGTACGACTGGTATGCAAAGTTTCATCCAAAAAAAAATAATTGGAACTTCTGGACCTATCATTCAATAGATAAAAGAGTTGACAGCCCTGGTTTGTGGAAATTTGAAATATATTTGGACGGGATAAAATATGTTGAAAAAACTATAACCGTAAATGAAGAAATTGATACTCTTACTAAACAGGAGGAACCCAATAATAGCGCGTTAAAAAAAAAAAATAAATAAAGGATATAGAATAGGTTGTAGTAACGAAGAAGACACTAATTTACTCCATATAAAACTCGATAGCATTTCTTCCGAAAACCCACCTGATAATGACACGATTCCAATTGAATCATTCCTTAGAAGTCCCGAAATATATGATGTTTCTCTATCCCTTGACGGGAAATATGCTGCTGCACGTTATACTGATTCGACTGACAGGCAACTTTTAATAACGTATAATATCGGTAAAAAAGAAAAAAAGGTGTTAAGGCTTTCTTCCGGCTTGGATGTATATGATTACAAATGGGTAAGTAATACTCGTTTGGTTTATTACGTGATGAAAGACAAGCGTTATTTCGTACACCTGACTTCAATTAATCGCGATTTAAAAGAGAAAAAGTTAGTCCAAACCACTTTTTGGGCAACCATAGTTGATGGAATACTCTCAGATCCCGATCATGCTTATGTATGGAAGTATTATCAGTCAAAATACTCAATACTGGGATTGATGAATATTCATAACGGCAGAATTAGAAAGAAAGAGAGGATAAGGAGCTCAATATTATGGATTAATACTGATTTTAACGGGACTCCAAATCTTATTTCTACCTATAAGAAAAAATCGGGTGGTAATCCAAAAATGTCTTTCAGAGAATCCCGAGATGCAAAATGGACGCCATTACAATTTGATGATGATGATTATATGGTCTATTGCTGCACACCTCAAGATAACACCAAACTGTATATTTCAACCTATAACAAGCGAAACACAAGATCCCTCTATATTTATGACACGAATAACTTTACGTTAGGAGAACAACTCTTATCTGATTCAGCTTTTGACTTTCATGGAAACCTCTACTTTTTTGATAATCCATACACGCCACCTGATAGAGCTAAATTAAGAGGAGTTATTTATAATAACCAGTACCCTGTATCATACTGGTTTGACGATAAATTACAAACTATTCAAAAGAAAGTAGATAATGAGCTAACTCATTCTGCCAATTTAATTATTGATGCTGATACAAGTTTAACCCTATTTCTGATAAAAAGTTATAGTGATATTAAACCGGCTGAATACTACCTGTATAATACTGACTCTGATGATCTGTACTTACTTTTCAAAAGCAGGCCCTGGATTAATCCTTACAATATGGTGCAAACCTTGCCAGTCAACTTCATAACAAGAGACTCCTTAGTACTGCACGGGTATTTTACCAAACCAAGGTGTGGAACTGCACCATATCCAACTATAGCCTTATTGCATGGCGGGCCGCATGCACGGGATTACTGGGGATTTGATCCGGAAGTTCAATTATTGGCAAACCGGGGATATGCCGTACTGCAAGTTAATTACAGAGGGTCAACCGGCTATGGGTATAGAATTTCACAAGAAAATAAATTTGAATATAAAAAAATGTATTTAGATGTGATTGACGCAGCGAATTGCTTAATACGTGACGTAATTGCAGACCCTAAACTGATTACAGTAATGGGGGCCAGCTTCGGAGGATACCTCTCCATCACTTGTGTTGCCAACGAACCGGATCTTTTCCGCTGCGCAGTCAGTAATGCTGGTGTTTTTGACTGGAAAAAACATGTCAGGTCAAAAAAATTTAAGTACAGTGACTATGCCTATGACTTTTTTAAAGCAAACCTGGGCGGAGATGATAATAAAAACTACCTGAAAGAGATCTCCCCTATTCATAAAGCGAAAAATATAAAAGTACCTGTTTTCCTTGGCGGCGGTTCCGACGATCGGAATGTATCAATTTCCCAGTCGTTTAAATTATCTCAAATATTATCCAGAAATGGCGTGGAAGTTGAGACTTTCTTTAAATCCGGAGAGGGACACGGCTTTGCATTTAAAAAGAATTTGGTTATTTTTTATGAAAGGGTGCTTGACTTCCTGAACAGAAATATGAATTCTGAGAAAAAAAATAACTAGAGAGGAATAATATGAAAAAACTCACTCTGATTTTAGTTATCCTGATAGCTGCAACATCATATAGCCAGGTTGAAAAAAGTTATTTCAGCATTTACGGGACTTTTACCTTACCAATGAGCGACTTTAAGGAAGATAATGAGTTTAATGAAGACGGATTTGCTTTAGCCGGACTTGGTGAACCGGAGTTCGATTATGAAGGAAATTATGGCGATCCTCCTGTTGAATTCAAAGATGAAAGAAAATTCAAAATGTATGTTTTCCAATTCTTGATCGGGTATGACTTTTAACTAATCCAGGTTTTTAACTACCTTGAAATTAATCGTTTTTAACGATATACTCAGACAATAAAGCAATCCCCAAAGGAGTTATTTTAAGATGAAACGTATAACTATTCTAATTTCTCTATGTGCACTGATTTTTAGCTGCTCAACCACCTATTCGGTAAAGCTCCTCAAACCTGCGGAGATAAACCTGGCGCCTATTAATAAAATTGCGGTAATGGATTTTCATTTTAAAGGGGGCTGGGATTATGAGAAGAAGAAGCCCAACACAATAAAGGATGTTGCTGTTGAAATTCTTAAGAAGCATCTTGGTGTTAAAGAAAAAGAAAAGCAGCATTATCCCGGGCAAGCTGTATCAGGCCGGCTTATCGCTGACCTGGTCCAGAACGGGCATTACACCGTACTGGAGAGAAGCCAACTGAGAAAGATTATGCAGGAGCAAAAATTATCCCTGAGCGGAGCTATTGATGAGAATCAGGCGGTTCAGATTGGCAAGCTGGCCGGTGTGGAAGCTCTCATATTAGGTTCAGGCAGCTATACAATAAAGGACATTGGCAAGTGGGAAGAGCATAAAATAAAGGATGAAAATGACCAGGAGCGAATAGTCAAGAAATATAAAGCCATCCGTAAAGTTGACGTTCAAATTAACTACCGTATTGTTAATGTTACAACAGGTGAGATAATAGCTTCAAGGAATTTTGATTGGTCTAATTATAATGAAAGCGGATCTACGGGACGTTATAGTGATTTTGCGCTGGACAGCATAAAGGCCAATGCAATTCAGAATATTCCCGCGTGGAGACCGATTGTTGACCGCCTGGTTGGCAAAACTACTACTCAAATAGTAAAGCAAATCGCCCCGCACTATGTGGTACGCAAGAAAAAAATCGAAAACGGTAAATCCCCCGGGATGAAAGCTGCGATAAAGTATGTAAAGCGCAATATGTGGGACGATGCGAAGCAGTCATGGGAAATGGTGCTTCAGGACAGATCGGAAAAGGCAGCTAAGGACCATGTTTCCGCACGGTATAACCTCGGCGTATACTATGAGATACACGGAGACCTTGACAGGGCAGAACAACTGTATGATAAGTGCTTCAAGAAGTCGGGAAAGGACAAATACCTCAATGCTAAAGCCGCTGTGCAAAGAAGGAGAATCGAGCTGCAAAAATTGGAAGAGCAGATGAATGAATAGATAAGCTGGTGCCGAGCACTATAAATAGATGTTTTGAAACAAGTTAAAATCTAATTAAAACTATAATATTAATATATCAATTTAACCCAAATAAATATCTTTATACAAGGAAATCACTTGGTACCGAAATACAAACATTTGACGTAAAGAAAATGGACTGTGATATATATGTCAGAGCTGAATTAGAGATGGAAGCTGCATTTAGAGAGGCAAAGTATAAAGTTATTGGGGACTATGTTAATAAAGAGAAGTACATGGTAAATCCTATGGCTCCCAAAATACACATTAAAATCTTTCACAAAGAAAAAACTGGCAAAATAATATTCAGAAAAAATGCGTGTCATATAAATCAAACATTTAGTAACAAATTATTATATTAAAGCATTAATTTTACAAAATACTAATCTTAAGAAATTTAAATATGGCACGCATAAAAATCCCCTCCCCTGTTTCAGGTAGACTGCTTTTATCATATAAATGCTCTACAAAATGCAAGCATTGCATGTATCCCTGCTCTCCAAAATGGAGTGTAAGACTGGATCTCATTCGAAGATTTTTAAACCCGCCTGACACATCTTGCATGGGTAAGGCATATAGGGACAAGGAGGATTAATGGAGGATAGGATTAAGCAGCTTGAAAAGCTGTCTATTGCTCTGGAGCCGGATTCGGGGCAACGAAGAATACTGCAGGAAAAAGTTATTCAATATGGAGACTCATTGCTTGAAAATTTCAGGCATGAACAGGCTTTTATTGAAACTGGGGATAAAGGGGTTGGCTTATACGACTCCCCTATCAGCGATGAGCCTATCGCTATTGATAAAGCATTGGAACTACTGAAAACTAATGTGGATCGACCCGGTGTTCACCTTGGTTCCGAAGGACATCTGGCTTATATTCCATCAGGCGGGCTGTATGTAGCGGCTCTTGCAGAATATTTAGCGGCAATCGGCGGCCGTTATGCAGGACTTTTTTTCGCCTCCCCCGGCGCTGTGCGTATGGAGCGCATGCTGCTGAGATGGATTGCAGATTTTATCGGTTATCCTGAATCTGCAAAAGGAGACCTGACCTCAGGAGGCAGTATTTCCAGCCTGATGGCAATTGTAACCGCAAGAGAAGCATACAACCTGAAAGCAAAAGATTTCCCGGATACGGTTGTTTACCTTACTGATCAAACTCACCATACAATTGAGAAAGCACTGCGGATTGCCGGGTTGAAAGAGTGCGTTAAACGATATATCCCGCTTGATAAGCTCTACCATATGTCTACCGACGCGCTTGAAGAAGCCATCCTGAGTGATAAGAACAAAGGGCTTAACCCCTGGCTGATTATTGCAACTGCAGGGACTACAGACACCGGTGCTGTAGATCCTATGGAGCCGATTGCTGATATTGCTGACAAATACCAGCTCTGGCTGCATGTTGACGGAGCGTATGGTGCTGCCTTTGCTCTCTGCGAGATGGGGAAAAAGATATTAAAAGGTATGGAGCGATCAGACTCTATTATAATTAATCCACACAAGGGTTTGTTTATGCCCCAGGGCAGCGGTGCTGTTCTTATTAAAGACGGCCGGAAACTATTTGATGCACATCATTCCACTGCCCGTTATCTTCAGGACGAAGATACTCTGGGCTCTCCTGATGATGTCTCCCCTGCGGATTTGTCTCCAGAGCTTAGCCGTCCCTTTAGAGGTTTACGTCTATGGTTATCGCTAAAACTTATTGGTGTTGCGCCATTTCGCGCTGCATTGGAAGAAAAACTTCTTCTAGCTCGTTACTTTTATGAAAAGATGCAACATATTAATTGCTTCGAACTGGGCCCCTACCCTGATCTTTCAATAGTAACCTTTAGATATATCCCACCAAAGGGCGATGTGAATGAGTTTAATCAAAGGCTGATTAATGCAATTCATCAGGACGGCCGTATTTTTCTTTCCTCAACAATGATTGACGGAAAATTCACTCAACGTATGGCCATTTTGGGATTTCGCACACATATAGATACTATTGACAGGGCGGTTGAGATTTTGAAGGAAAAAGCACAAGGACTTGAAGGGTGAGGGTTTAAAATCGAATAATATATTTTAAGTACCCTTTATATAAAACCAAGGATAAACTAATTTGCGAAACAACGAGATACATTACTGCGAACCTGTTTACAGGCCCCCCAGCGAGGCTTACAGCCTTCTCATTCAGGCAACGGAAGGCTGCACCTACCGCTGCACATTCTGTGTCTCGAACACCGGCAAAAAATTCAAACTCCGTCCTGTGGAGGATATCAAGCGAGACCTGGATACTGCAAGAAGAATATACGGCGAAGAGGTGAATAAAATATTCTTTCTTGACGGTAATGCAA
>JAUXBV010000427.1 GCA_030619215.1 Fibrobacterota bacterium
CCTAGCTTAGAGCCTGGAAAACCGGAGGTAACCGAGCGGATCTCAATATCTGGAAAACCGGCTTTAAAAATCTCGTAATGAGCTTTCTTTATATCAAGTATCTCAGGGATCGCCTCTAATAAAAATTTCGGTTTATACTTCTTAAGCTGATTCGGAAGCTGAGTTCCATCGTAATTCATCCTGATGTTGTTCTCCATGATTTTATATGCATCAGCTTTGCCAAAGGCCCTGACAAGGCCGGGGAACTGCCTGCCGATACCATCGGGCACTCCCGGGAAATCAAGTGCGATAACTGCTATATCAAACGGCTGAAGCCGCGAGCCAAACTGCATGGATTTACCTGCTCCCACTATGCCGTTGGCGCCGGAAACCACCATACAGCCGCGGTTGTTTTTATCCCCGAATACCTGATCCACCAACTCTTCGGCACCTGCAGGCAATGTGCCGTTTTGGAATATGTCAAGAACCGGTCCGAGTCCCAGTGTCTGGAGTGTTGATTCTCTCATTGCGTTTTTCATTTCTTGCTCCTTTCCGTAACTTTCAGTATTGCTGCAATACCGACGTCTCCGGCAGCGCAACCGAATATCAGAACATATCCACCGCCAAGATCAACGGCTTCCTCCAGTGCTTCTATGGTCACCCTGGTCAGGGTTGGACCCTGGGGGTGTCCCCAGACAAGCGGGCAGCCGGTGTTATTTATCTTATGCCAGTCATAGCCGAAGACTTTTGAGAATATCGCATCATTAATGGCAAAAGGATTATGATTTTTAATAACAGCCATATCCTCTAATTTAAAACCTGTCCGGTTCAGCAGCTTCTGAACTGCCAGCGTCGGTGCTTCCGGCATGAGGGCAGGTAACGTCCGTACCTCAGCTTTTGCAACATACTGTATGTCTATCTCCGGGCGCTTACTGATCTCCGGCGCCCTCTCCTTACTGGTTACCAGCAGGCATGACATACCGTCCGAAGCATGGGTCTGCGTTCCGCCGGTTACGCAGGTGTCGAGCTCGCGCATCTCACGTATACCGGCAAGCGTTACTTTACGTATTCCATAATCATCATCAATCCTTCCCAAAAATCGCCCCTGGTTGTTCAACAGGTCAAGCGGCACGAGAACCCTGTCCAGAAAACCGGATTCCTTTGCCTCAAAATATTGTACATAGCGGTGATACGCTATCTCATCAACTTCCTTACGGTCAAGCTTATGCTTCCGTGCCGCGTTTCCGGCAGAGGTTATCATTGCCTGTCCGGTGGCAGGGTCAAAACCGAAGTTATCCCATACATCCCCAAGGTGAAAAGTCCTCTGGTGCGCGCGGCGCTCAGGGAAAACGCCGACCGGCGAATCGCTTGTCCTGTCAAAGGTTAATACACCGACCACATCGCAGGCGCCGTTCTGCACCTCCCCGCCTGCCAGAATAATCGCCTGAACTCCTGTGGCACACGCCTGCTCCATGTGGTAACCGGGAAGGCGAAGCCCCAGGCATGATGATACCATAGGGGTTGTCCAAAACTTCCAGTGCCACGGAACGGTCGAGCCGATAACCAGATATTCCATTATACTTTTCGGTACTTTCCTTATTCCAAGGATCCTGTTCATTGCCTCGCCTGCGAACTGGCCGATGTTGACTTCAGCCAAAGCCGATGTCTGCCAGGCAGGAAAATAGCTGCTCCCCCAGGTTCCGTAGGGAATCCTCGCATTGGGGAACATCATGTCTCCATTGTTCATTACAACCTCCTGATTTATCTTTACGTTATTATTTATTTCTTATTAATCCTGCTTTCTCCAGCCAAAGGTACAATCGCAATTGAGCAAAACAAAATAAGTAAAATGAAGTAAAAAAAACAAACAAAATTGCCCCTTATTATTATGGAATAAATATAAAATATTTCGTTATTTATTTCATTATTAAAATTATTTATACACTAATTTGTAAAATTGTAAGATATTATATGGCTATCATGATAATTATTCAAATAATAGTATTAACACCCTTTTCCATTGTCTAAACTGACAGCCGATAAACGCCCCTATAAATTGCATACTGTTTGATATATATTTATCAAAACAAGACGTTATGCCAAGGGAATGTGCTATAAATTTTGACCATATTCAAACAGTTTCAAAAGGCAAACTGGGTGCGCTTATAACTACTTTGAAGAAAGAAAAATTAGAAGAAATACGGGAAACAATAACTTTTACATTAATTTTATAAATAAATAAGTAAAATGGTATAATCTTAGTAACACACTCAACAGGTGTAACTTATTCTCATCGTTAACGAATACATATAGAAAGCAAATGGTATCAGTTACCAACAACAAAAATAGACAGAGAGGTAATCAGAGTCTCCAGACCCGTTTGATTACCTACACTGTTATATTATTGTCTCTTTTAATGATAGTAACGACCTACCTGGGAATAAAGAGGGAGAGCCGGAACATATTCAACCAGATGCAGAAAGACGGTATTGCCCTTGCAAAAGCCTATGCGCTGGGTGCTGAAAACGCGCTCCTCCTGCAGCGGGCCGGATTGTCCAGAGTGGCAGGTGAGGCAAGCAGGACAAAGGGAATTGAATACCTTCAGATCGTTGACAAAGAGAGGATCGTCATCGGCCATACGGACATCTCAATGATGGGCATAAAAATAGAAGACCCGCTCTATACCCGGGCTCTTCAGACACCCATCAATGCTGTGGAAAGAGGAGATAAGCCGATCAACCTGATAAGTAAAAACAGCCGGGGAGAGGATATTTTCAGGGTGATCGTACCTTTGGTCACACTTGACTCCATCGGCGGTGTTCTGGAAATCGGCCTTGATATGACCGGTATTTCCAGGGCCGTAAAGGAGGCCAATTACCAGTCACTGTTTATTGCATTAATCGCACTTTTAGGCGGTGTTGTTTTTATACTGTATTTTGCCCGTTCACTGACCCGCCCGATAAAGGAGCTCGCTGATGCCGCTGGAAGGGTCGCATCCGGAGACCTTAATCATACAATTCAAGTAAGGGGTAAAGATGAAATCGGCCATTTAGCGTCCTCTTTCAATTTCATGACCCTCAAGCTTCGTGAATATATGGGAGACCTAAAGAAATCCAATGAGGATCTGGAAGCTCAGGTAAAACTGGTTAAAGATTTACATGTGTATATTGAAAATATTCTGAACAGTATCACCGTGGGTATCCTGACCATTGACCTTGAGTCAAATATCACCTACCTGAATAATGCAGGTGTGAAGATTTTGGAAATGGATAAAACCAACGTCATCGGGCAAAAAATCGAAGAAATTTTTAAGCAGGATCACTTTATTAACATTGTTTTACATGAGGTGATGAACTCAAACAAAACATACCAGGGGCATGAGATAAAAACTAAAAGGGCACCCGGAGGCGAAGTACTGGTAAGCCTGAATACGGTATTTCTTTTTAACCAGCACTCTGATATTGTCGGTTATGCGGTTACCTTTGAAGATGTTACTGAAATCAGGCAATTGCAGAAAAGGAATCAGCATACCCAGAAAATGGCAGCTATGGGAAGGCTTGCTGCCGGTATTGCCCACGAAGTCCGCAATCCTCTGGGCGCAATAAAAACATGTGCACAATATCTTGAAAGCAAAAGTGAGCCTGAAGACCCGAAATACAAATTTTCCCAGTTGATTGTAAGGGAGGTAAAGCGGGTTGATCAACTGGTCGAAAGGCTCCTGAACTTTACGCGGCCTGCAGACTGGGACTTTCAATATGAAGATATTAACAAGCTGATTGAAAATGCCGTTGACCTCGCATCCCTGAAAATAGGCGGATCGAATATTGAAATTAAAAAAGCGTATACCGAAAATCTGCCGCGCATTTTTGTGGATGCGAAAAGACTTTCGCTCGCTGTTTTTAATATCCTGCTCAATGCAATTGACGCAGTTAATGGATCAGGCATATTGAATGTAATTACCTCCTTTGATGAAAAAAACCGGAATATATCGATTACAATCTCGGATACGGGCAAGGGAATTCCCAGG
>JAUXBV010000296.1 GCA_030619215.1 Fibrobacterota bacterium
TGTTTGTCTACGATACAGGCAGGGACCTGATGAGCCTTGGGGTAGTACCAGTTGAGAATATGTTGCCGGAAGTGGCTTATATAAAGCTGGGATGGGTTTTAGGTCAAACGACAGACGCTGAACAGGTAAAAAAGATGATGCTGACTCCTGTTTGCAGTGATATAACAGAGCGTGAACCGTATAATGCTTACCTAATCTTTCAAGGAGGTGTACCGGAAGTAGAAGAGTTTATTAAAAAGTATCATAAATAAACCTTTGTTTGTGGGTTGAAGAAAAAGATGCAGGTTATTAAAAAAGGAATTTCTTTTGCTGAGATAGATTATTTTTTTAGTATACTACAAGTGTAATAGTGTTGATATAATAGATTTTAATAATTGATAAAAACATGTATTTTACCTAAAGATAAAAATTATTTGGAGGACAAACATGATTACTATTTCTACGGATAAAGCTCCTGCTGCAATAGGACCTTATTCACAGGCTATCAGGTCAGGTAACTTTTTATTCTGCTCCGGTCAGTTAGGTATTGACCCGGACACAAAGGCTCTTGTGGAAAATGATGTTGAAAAGCAGACTCTGCAGATTTTCAGTAATATAAAGGCTGTATTGAATGCTGCTGACCTTGGTTTGGCAAATATAGTCAAGACTACCATATTCTTATCCGATATGGCTAATTTCCCAGTTGTGAACGAGTTGTACGCACAGCAATTTGAAGGTCATAAACCGGCACGGTCTACGGTGCAGGCTGCCCGTTTACCATTGGATGCTTTAATAGAAATTGAGTGTATAGCAGTTTACGAAAGCTAAAAGAGTATATCAAGAGCAGTGTTAAATGAACAGTTATTATTTCATCCGTCTGTTTTTAATGTAGCTGATGCCTGGTGGCGGGTGAAAGTTGAAAAATAATAAATATGGGAGCCTGTTCGTTTTGAAGCGTAAAACGGATGCTCTTTTATTAAAACGGGAACGATAAGGGGCTTTTTATGCAGAGTAATTTGACTATAGGTGCAACCTTTTTTGTATACCTGGCAGGAATGCTTGCAATTGGGATAATTGCCTATTATCGAACAGGCGACTTATCGGATTATTTACTGGGAGGGAGAAAGCTCAACAGCTTTACAACAGCGCTGAGTGCAGGTGCCTCTGATATGAGCGGCTGGCTTTTACTCGGCCTGCCGGGTTATGCGTATGTAAAAGGATATGAAGCGGGATGGATAGCGCTCGGTTTGCTTATCGGCACTTATTTAAACTGGAGATTTATTGCGGAGAAACTGCGAATATTCACGGCAGCTCTGGGCGACTCAATCACCCTGTCCGAATATTTCGAGAACCGCTTTAAAGATCAGACACGAATTCTTCGAATTGCCACTGCTTTTTTTATTCTTGCCTTTTTTCTTTTTTATACCAGCTCAGGGCTGGTTGCAGGTGGTAAGCTGTTTGAAAGCGTATTTGGTTTACCCTATATCTGGGCTGTGCTGCTGGGAGCTTTGGCAATTATCATTTATACCTTTTTAGGCGGGTTCATGGCTGTATGCTGGACCGATTGCATTCAGGGGCTGCTGATGTTTCTGGCCCTGGCACTTGTTCCAATTATTGCTGTTGTAAGCCAGGGGGGATGGGGCAATGCTACGGAAGCTATGAGATCGGTAAATCCTTCATTGCTTGATCCGTTGAAATCAATTGACGGAGGGACTATTTCAGCATTGTCAATTATATCCTTAATGGCGTGGGGGCTTGGCTATTTTGGACAGCCTCATATTCTTGCCCGTTTTATGGCAATACGCTCCCCCGATGAAGTGCCGCAGGCAAGAATGATTGCTATGTGGTGGGTCTTTATCGGTATGGTAGGTGCTCTCTTTGTGGGTTTTACAGGAATAGGGGCTCTTGACACTCCTCTTACCGGGGCTGATACTGAAAAGGTCTTTATTATACTTGTTCAATCACTTCTGCACCCTATCCCGGCAGGTATTTGCCTTGCAGCAATACTTGCAGCAATTATGAGTACCGCAGATTCACAGCTCCTGGTCTCTTCCTCTGCATTAACAGAGGATATTTACAAGCCGTTTATAAGAAAAGATGCGTCTCAGAAAGAGCTGATCTGGGTGGGAAGAATAACCGTTGTTATAATAGCAATTATTGCTTTTTTACTCGCAATGAATCCTGATAATAAAGTACTCGACCTTGTAGCATTTGCCTGGGGAGGATTTGGTGCTGCCTTTGGCCCTACAATTATCCTGTCGTTATTCTGGAAAAGAATGACAAGAAATGGAGCCTTTGCCGGGATAGTAGTAGGCGGATTAACTGTAGTTATCTGGAAACAGTTAAATGGTGGATTTTTTGAGCTTTATGAGATTGTGCCGGGTTTTGTATTGTCATTAATAGCAATTGTGGTAGCAAGTCTTTTGAGTAAACCTCCGGATATGGAGGAGCTTAAGAAGATAGAATTCTGATGTAAATTTACTTATCCATTTAGATGGATAAATATCCCATATGGGGATAATTAATATTGATTACTATTTTGAACGCCTGAAATTCAGAGACATATTCATTTTAGCTCCCGGAGTTGCCCTTGGTTACTGGGGAATGAAGGACCATGGTATTTACGACAGCGAGCCTGGTAAAACATGCGATTTTTCTTTTAATATATTCTTTGGTCCCCAGGCCAGAATGGAACTGGGATGGCAACGAGTCCATTTTTTTGTGGCATATACACTGCTGATTATTGGAGAGAAGGGTGAGATTGATACTGTTACATGGGAAAAATCAGGAGAGGCGCCCTATCCTGAAGGAAGCTATTCAATAGACAATATTCTCAGCCTATTAAATTTTGGTGTTTCTTTTCAGTTTTAATAAACTGGAACAATACTACTATTTACCTTACTATTACAAAATTCAGAATAAATTTCAAATCGCCATTAGTTACATATAAAACGTTTATGCCATTATTAAGCCTGGCTTTGGGTGCCTGATACCATTTTTTACCATACCCTATAAATGATTGGAGAGTTCTTCCTTTCAGGTCTAAAATATCAACATGATAATTATGATTCAGAGGAATAAATATTTGCACACAATGTGGTTTAATTTTTATAAGATTATGTGAAGTAATTTTTTGTTTTGAGTTTAGTAGAATACCGGTACCGTCATATTTAATTGTTAATTTTGGCCTTTTATCCTGTTCCGTATATTCTGAGGATGCATACCAGCGCCCGCCGTTATCCAGATAGGGTTTTAAATAGAGGCCGTAGAAATCACCGGGATTTTTTATATACTTCTGAACAGCTGCGGTGATTGTATATGTTTCCCATGGGCTAGTTGCATTTGCAACAGGTGCAATTGCAGCGCAGGGGAAAACGCGGTCGCCGCCGCCAGGAGATGTTACCGTATCACCTACATCCCAGTCAAAGAATTTTGTGTCAAGATCAAGTTGCTCCCATTTGTCAGTTTTCGTTGCATTGTTCCAGGTAACTTCAGTAGAATTCCAGTACTTTGATATTACAAATAGAGAGCATACCTTACCCGTCTCTCCTGTGTCGCCTTCCGTATAGTAAACACTAAAAGTAATTTCCGTAATATTCGCATTAACAGGAAGTCCTGTTATATTCGAAAGGTCAAATTTGAACACCCCCCGGGCGAATCTTCCTCCTCAAGGGATACAATTAAATATTTGTATTTTTTCATAATTACTGAAATTGGTATCAGGTTTCTCGGTAAAATTATATGAATCTTCGCATCCATTGTATCCGCCTAAACCATTCTGGAGGACAAGAGTAGTGGTGTCAGCAAAGGAATAGCCGAAACAGAAAAATGTAATGATTAAAATTAACAAATATTTAAAATTCATATAAAATTCCCAGGATTACCTTTTACTTATAAAAGGTAATCCTGATTAATAGTAAATATTATTTGTAAATATATTATTTCACCGCTATTTTACCCTGAGCAATAATATCTCCTACCCTCAATTGATATAAATACATACCTGAAGAGACTTTATGGCCATGAATATCATCATTGTTCCATACGATACTATTTTCAGAGCTTCTGCTCAGCCGGATTTTCCTGCCCTGCAAATCGAATATTACAAGGTTTGCATGGGAACCACTTTTTCCGGGGTATTTAAATATTGTATGTGACGGAAGTGACTTTATCTTAATATCAAGAGTGTTTATATTTGTATCTCCGGAGGTAATTATTTCAGTACTCCATGGCGGGCTGATTCGGATTACTTCCATATTGGCTGGATCATCGGTGCCGAGATTATATGGCGCTGCCGCAGCAAGTGATAATACAGACAGCGCAGTGTTTTCATTGCTGGATGAAAGCCCATTCTCCTTTAATATAAGCAGCCCCTGATAGTCATTTGCGACCATATCGGTACTTGCCAAAACAGAGTATGAATTAACAAGCCCCGAATTATTTTCACCGGTCGGGGAGGTAGAAATTGCATCCAATAAAACTAAAACTTGTTTTTCTGTAAAGGCTGATTGACTGTTAAGGAGTGACAAAGCCGGGCTACTACTGCTGGTAAAATTATCATGCATGCCACCCAGGCCCTGGTTACAGTCCACAGAAGGCATCATGCCTTTAAGGGATAACGTTACTCCTGTATAGCTGATAGCCCATGCTGAGGGCATGTTTATAAAGTAATCACAGTCAACCCAGATCTGTCTAATGGTATATTCCCTTGATCCGATATCAAATGACTGATTGGATAAATCAGGATTATCCGATCCCCGTCCGACTTCAGTAATATTAGAAATGGGGAAATCACCATTTAACATAGAAGTAAGCCCGCTTTTAAGAGCCGTCATAACAGGCCCACGTGTAGTAGCCGGTCTTGAGTTGTTATACTTTACTAAGATTTTTGAAGAAGTTGATAAGTTACCGTCCGTGAACAGAGCTTCATACGCTCCAACTTTATCAGAAACTCCGGTTAATGTCATTATTGCATGGTCCACCATATCCTGAACTTTTGCCTGAACAATGGAGCCCTGATAACACTCTTCATCCTTTGCAATAACGACACGTGATGCCCTGTCTTTTTTTGATCCGAACGCTGAAGATAATGGCCCAAGTGATAACATGGTAGCACCGGCAGCAGAAATAGACGTGGTTTTAATAAAATCTCTTCTTGATATGCCCTCCATACTATATCCCCCTTTTTGTTGAGTGTTAAAGTAATATTATTACTTATGGAATTTTTCTGATATCGTAAACAATCCCTCCTATTGTTTGATCATCATTATTATAAATATACTGCAAATATTCTGTAAAACAGGAAAAGTATACATAAAACAATCATTTTTTTCTTATAGCAATAA
>JAUXBV010000561.1 GCA_030619215.1 Fibrobacterota bacterium
AATGGTTAGAAAGTTTATAAAGTGTTGAAAACAGAAAACCTTTAAAATAATTTATAAAAAAATTTTATACATATTAAATAATTTAAGACACTCAACACGTAAATTACGGCTTACTTATTAAGGGGGTAATAAAATGAGGGAAAGTGATTATCTATATTTAATCGTTATTTGCGGGATCATGTTTGCAGGTTGCACAGCACCCAAACTTGGCGTGAAAAACGGCATGCTTACACCATGCCCAAAGAGTCCGAACTGCGTTATTAGTCAGGATGGAGATCAAAAGCACTCTATCTCTCCGTTTGAATATAAAGGCTCAAAAAAGGATGCCAAACACAGGCTCAAACAGGTTGTCCTGTTACAGAAAGGTTCAAAAATAACTGAAGAAACAGACACCTACATTCGGTTTGAGTTTAAAACCCCTATCATGAGGTATGTCGATGATGTGGAGTTTTATTTTCCCGATAATGAGAAGGTTATCCACGTGCGCTCAGCTTCAAGGATCGGTTGGCATGACATGTGGGCTAACAAAAAGCGGGTTGAAAAGATAAGAAAGCAGTTTATAGTTAATTTAGGGGACGGAGTGTTTTACAGTAAACCCGCTTTCTGATAAACTATATGCCGCTCATAATAGAAGTATTAATTAAGAAAAGTCCTGGTGGGATGAAAATTAGGGAATGGTAATGACAGGTAGTTTAAAAGCGATGAAAACTTTATTGGTTGCAGGATTTATTACTGTAATGGCTGTTGGATGCAATAGCGGAGGTGGTGGAAGTGGCGGTGTGCCCCCGGTCACTTATAATAATTCTCCTGTAGCTAATGCAGGTCCGGACCAGGATGTTCTTACCGACGATATTGTTACCCTGGACGGTTCCCAAAGCAGCGATCCTGATAATGATCCCTTGAACTACCAGTGGTCTATCTCAACACCAGTTGGAAGTAATGCGTATATAGCTGAAAATACCATAAAGTATCCGTCATTTACAGCAGATGTCGACGGCGTGTATGTGGTAAGCCTGACGGTAAACGACGGGACATTTTACAGCTCTCCGGATATAGTCATAATATCATCATCCCCTGCAGACGGGAATTGGGCTCCGGTGGCGGATGCGGGCTCGGACCGATGTTTTTTTAGCAATGATACGGTTACTCTGGACGGTTCAGGCAGCTATGATCGGAACAACGATACCCTTGACTATGAGTGGTCTATTTTTTCAAAACCTTCCGGCAGTATTGCTGTTTTATCGAATAGTACCACCGATCATCCGTATTTTACACCATATGTTGATGGTGTATATGTTATCAGCCTTACGGTAAATGACGGAGCACGATACAGCACTCCTGCAAAGGTTAGAATAAAAGCAGATCCCACGGGATGTAACAACCCACCCACAGCTGATGCAGGGACGGCTCAGTATGTAATTACCAGCACAACCGTTACACTGGACGGCTCGCAGAGCAGTGACCTTGATGACGACCCTCTTACCTACCTGTGGTTATTTTCTTCAAGACCTGACGATAGCGAGGCGGTTTTATCTAATGATACCGACGAGCAGCCCACTTTTGAGGCAGATAAGGATGGTGAATATGTTATAAGTCTTACTGTAAATGACGGGATAGAAGACAGTCTTCCGGATACGGTCACCATAACAGCAGGTTCGATAGTGTCAATATCAGGTACCGTCACATTTGATTACGTACCCGCTACTACAGACTCAGGGCTTGACTACAGTAAAACCGAACAAAGGCCTGTGCGCGGAACTGTTCTGGAAGTGATTCGCGATTCAGATGACCAGGTGCTATCCGCCACAACCACTGATTCCTCGGGAGAATATACAGTTAGTGCTCCTACCAATACATATGTTTTCATGAGGGTTAAAGCACAGATGCTTAAAACAGGTTCTCCAGGATGGAATTTTCAGGTGGTGGATAATACCGACGAAAAAGCCCTGTATGCTATGGATAGCTTATCTTTTGATACAGGTGCGGAAGCCACTCTTGATAACAAGGACTTAAATGCAGGGTCAGGCTGGGGAGGGTCATCATATAGTTCCACAAGGACGGCCGGGCCATTTGCCATTTTAGATACGGTATATAAAGCTTTCAATAAAGTGCTCACGGCAAATCCTTTGGAGGAGTTCCAGGAGTTAAAGATAAACTGGAGTGTCAATAATGTGCCGGTTGAGGGAAATAAATCTTTAGGTCATATAACAGTGTCACATTTTGATACGATAGATGGGCAGCTTTATATCCTTGGAGATGAGGATAATGATACCGAGGAGTATGATGATCATGTTATAGCCCATGAATTCGGGCACTATTTTGAACATTTTAATTCAAGATCCGACTCAATAGGAGGAAGTCACAGCATTAATAATGACAGGCTTGACCCCAGGCTTGCCTTTGGCGAAGGGTTCGGCAATGGTTTTTCAGGTATTGTCACCGATGACTCCGATTACATAGATACCATGGGAACAGGACAGGGCGATACCGGAATATGGCTGAACCTTGAGGTAAACAGCCAGGGCCCACAGTATAAAGGATGGTACAGTGAACTGTCCATCCAAACAATCGTATACAACCTCTACAATGTCACTTTCGCTTCTGAGATTGCTCCTTTTGCGCCTATTTATAATATTCTTACAGGGGACCAGAAAGACGCAGAGTCGTTTACAACTATTTTCTCCTTTAGTGCGTTTTTAAAAGAAAATAATTCATCATCATTTGACACAGGAATTAATTCTCTTCTGTCTGCTGAAAATATTACAACAACGGCTGTTGACCAATGGGACAGCAGCATCACAGAGACAAACGATGCAGGCACGACAATCACTCTTCCTGTCTATACAGAGCTTACTTACAGAGGCGGT
>JAUXBV010000015.1 GCA_030619215.1 Fibrobacterota bacterium
AGTGCTTAATGTTTACGGGCGCCTTGCACTGCTTTCTCCAGGTGAACATCTTTCACAGATCCTTCAACGTGCAGGTATACAAAACTTTCTGAAGATTTATAATACCGAAGACGAATTAAAAAAGGCATCTGATGAAATAATACAGCAAACGTCTTCGATAAGCATCGCAGAAGTGAAAGCATTTACACCTCCGGAAACAAAACCGGTTTCAGAATTCGAAGATTTTCGTTCAGAGATCGGAAAAGCCATTGTAACAGGCGAACCTGAAGAGAAAACTGAACCCGAAGAAATATTTAAAGTTGACAGTTCCTTTTCAGTTCCTCCACAAATATTTCCACAAGATACTAAGGAACCTGCACAAGGTGAATTCATTGTTTCCGACGAGCCGCAGCAACCTCCTCAGCAATATGGGGAAATTATTTCTGAATTTCCAAAGGCGCCACCCAAATTTCAGGATTTTGAAGCGCAACCCGTAGCGCCTCCATTACAACCGGAATACGATCAGTTCCAAAAAACCAGTATTCCCGCTTTTGAAGATGCTCCACCCTCACCACCTCAGTTTGAAGCACCGCCGGAAACGCCGCCAATGTTTGAGCCTCCTCCTGAAGCACCACCAAAAGAAAAAATTAAACCCCCGGTCGAAGAAGATGCTAAAGTAGATAAAATAAGAGAACGTGAGAGATTTATTGATGAAGAGCCTGAGGAACTGGTAAAGAAAAAATCTCCGGCAGGCCCGATCATTATCGTTCTAATCCTGATTCTTGTAATCGGCGGAGGTGCCTATTATGTTTTCTTCAATCCTTTCAAGCCAAAAACTCCACCTGTTACAAAAATTGAACAACCGGTAACCGATGAAATACCGCAAATCGAGGTTGAAGAGGAAAAAGAAAAGGAAGTAACCGAAGAGAAAGAGGTTGAAGAAAAAAAAGCCCCTGCGAAACCGGTCAAAAAGGTTGTAAGACCTAAACCAAGACCGGTAAAAAAAGCAGTAGTAACACCTACAAAACCAAAACCCAGACCAAAACCGAAACCAAAGCCTGTAGTTCCTGATAGACTGACCATAACTTCTTACCCGTCAAATGCAAAGGTTATTATCGATGGTAAAGACAAGGGAAATACTCCTTATACATGGAATAAACCCGCCGTATACGGGCAGGTGACAATCTCTGTCGGGAAGAGCGGCTATGTTGCCAAGAAAATGGATATCAAGTATACCGGAGGATCGGTAAAAAAGCATTTTGTTCTTGCAAGAACACCGATAAAACCAAGACCCACTCCTTCTCCAACAAAAAAGGCTACGGTTACCACAAAACCAACGCCAACGAAACCGGTTGTAACGCCCAAACCGACACCCAAACCAACGCCAAGTGTGACAGGTGGTGCATCGGGAACCGTATTTATTTCATCTCTGCCACCAATGGCTGATGTGTATATGGACGGTAAGCTTATCGGTAAAACGAATATTGACAAGTTAAAGGTCAGTGCCGGAACGCATAGTATGAAGTTTGTAAAGGGGGATAAACAACTTACGAAACAAATGACATTTAAAGCAGGGGAAAATCCCTCTCAGTTAATCAGGCTTAAATAGGTTTTTTTCAATAACTTCAACTGTAATGTAATTTTTTACGGGTGAAGTTATTTTTTATACAGATAAAAACAAATGAGAAAAAAGCGTATTATTTATAAATACATAGCTAATTTTTTCCTAAACAGCCGAACGGGAAAGTTTCATATTCCCCGGCTGTTTTTATTTCTGCTCATCACCTCTTTTCTCCTGTATTTCTGCTCTAAAGTCGATGTAAGAAAAAGAGATGCGTATCCTTCCCCCCAAAGTCCAATTAGTGCATCTATATCAAACTCTTCATTAGAAACCTTTGTTCAGCTTTTCTCGTATATTGTAAAGCCCGGAGATACCTTCGCAGGAATTCTTGCAAAGTTTAATATACCCGAGAGGCTAGCTGCCAATTATTACTCATCACTCAAATCTGTTGGTTTTCGCACCCTTTTCCCCGGTGACTCACTGGTTATAATCAAAGATAAAAATAAAAACCTTAGAACATGCTCTCTTTTAAGCAGGCTTACACACTGGTATCATATATATAACAACGACTCTACCCTGCAAATAGAAAAAAAACCTATTGACGTCACCTGTTACCGGTGTGTTGTCAAGGGAACGCTGCAGACGTCCCTTTCAGAGGATATGTTCAGATATGGCGTGGGAGACGCCCTGGTTATAAAATTCGCCGATATCTTTGCCTGGGATATCAACTTTTTCATGGACCCGAGAAAGGGAGATACATTCGAAGTCCTCTTTGAGAAAAAATATCGTGAGGGAAAGCTTATAGGTTATGGACCTATACTTGCTGCAAAGTATATAAGCAGTGAAAAAACTTTTTATGCTATTGGATTAAAAAACGAAAAGGGTTCATTAAATTACTATGATCTAAATGGCAAGTCAGTTCAAAAGCAATTTTTAAAAGCACCGCTGCGCTTTAACAGGATATCTTCAGGATTTGCTTATAGAAGAAAGCACCCTATCCTTGGTATCTATCGCCCCCATTTAGGTATTGATTATGCAGCACCCCGTGGAACTCCGGTACATTCCGCAGCAGACGGCACAGTTACCTTCTCCGGCGTTAAAGGCGATTACGGAAAACATATACGCATATCTCACGGTGCTTCATACCATACCTTCTACGGCCACCTGAACAGAATCTGCCCCGGCATCAGGCGTGGTATCCGTGTTAAACAAGGCCAATTCATTGGTACGGTAGGTTCAACAGGCCTTGCAACCGGCCCGCATCTTGACTATCGCATGAAGATAGGCTCCAGATTTGTCAATCCGTTAAAAATATCACTGCCGTCAAAAAAAAGCGTCTCCCCTGAAGATACGGATCGGTATGAGAGAGTGAAACAGATGCACCTTTACACCCTGGAAACAAGGTTTAAGAAAAAAGGTTTTTTTGTCCTGGATATTACAAAACCAGAGACACAGGAGTCAATTGTATCAAAAACAACACCAATACCGGAAGTAAATAATGGTAACGCCCCAAACTCTTGAAAAAATACGGAATGAGATAATTCTTTCCGGAAGAGACAATCGCTATAAACTCGAGGGATACGGCTTTGTATTATCGGGGCTTAACTTTTACTATGCCAAGACAGGGGAAAAACGGCATTTCACCGGCCAGGAGCTGGCAAAAGGCTTTATTGACTTTGCCGATAAACAATTCGGGCCGCTTGCATATAACGTGCTTGAATCCTGGGGGATACACACCACCAACGACCTTGGGTATATCGTATATAACCTTATAGACATTAAACTAATCAGTAAAAATGAAAACGACGCCCTTGAAGATTTTTTCAATGTCATTAACATCAAAGATTATTTAAAAAAGAAAGATAATTACCGCATCGATAAAACATACATTAAAAGCGTAAAAGGTGCTTGACATCACTAACCCGTGCATATATATTTTTCTACCTAAATTAACAATATTTGTGTGCCGCTTTAGCTCAGTCGGTAGAGCAAGGGACTGAAAATCCCTGTGTCCGCAGTTCAATTCTGCGAGGCGGCACCACAAAATCAAGGACTTACAGAGATTTTTGTGAGTCCTTTTTCTTTGAAAAGAGGTGCTTTCCACACTTTTTCCACGTTTTATACCGCTTTTGTAAAATCTTCGTAGGTTATTAAAGGAAGGGGTTCAGTTTTTCGCATCCTAGGGATTAATTATATCCGTCATGTAGCTCTCCTATAATAATGGTGATGCAGGCCAGATAGACTTTAGATTATTTCATTATTATCAATAAGTACCAGTTAAAGAATATTCTTATAGAATATATTGACTATTATAATTCAAGACGTCCACGTCAGGGCATCGATTAAAACATTCCTAAAAAGTATATACCTCATAAGAAAAGAAATATTATAAAAATCCCTATTCTATCAGGTTTGCATCATCACTATTACAGGAGGGCTGAATGATGGATATCATTTTTCCATAGGACGATTTTTATAATTGAATAAAAAATTAATCATACAATCTCCAAATAGAATCCTTTTTTACGCACCTACTGGTGACATTTATGACACCGAAAATATAACAAATTTCATTAAATGACATTCTATATAGCCTATAATTATGTATATATAATAATAGATACTGGTGACATAATTATCAGCTTATTTATTCACTATTTGTATCTGCTATAATCTTTTAGGTGTTTTTGTTAATCGTCGCAGTTTAAAAAAATGAAAAGGAATGTGAAAATGAATAATAAAAAAATATTTTTCCCTATATTCATCCTCTTTCAATTACTCCCCGGTAAATCCGCTGCCGATCCGCTCCCCTATCAACCGGTTGCAACTCCTTTTGCAGATACTGTTGATCAACTCCCTCGAGACTCCGCAAATATAAAGATCGGACGGGTCAGGATAAATCAGGCCGGCTACCGTCCCTCCGATGAAAAATATTTCTACTATATTGGAACCAATGCTTCTGATTTTAAAGTCATTAACATTAAAACAGGAAATGTCGCCGGGCAGGGGACATTGACAAACACCGGGAAAACAACAGCAAGCTCCATGTATATCCGCGCATCAAATAATACACAGATAATTCCCAATGGCGATACAAAATACGAGCTTACCGGCAGTGAAGTATCAGGCACGGTATTCGAAGGAAAGATACCGGATTTGCCGGAAGGTGAATATAAAGTTGTTGTCGGCTCTGACGAATCGGGGCCTTTTGTGATTAATGAAAACACCTATGCCTGGGTGCGCGACGCGCTGATAAAATTCTACGGTGTCAACAGGTGCGGCGATTCCGAATCATGGTTTCATGACAAGTGCCATATAAAAGATGGCCCTAATGGCGATGGTTCGTTATCCGGCGGGTGGCACGACTGCGGCGACCACATTAAAGAGTCGCAAACCATGAGTTTTGCAATGGTGATTCTTGCCCTTGCAGCATCTGCCCTGCAGGACAGGGATACGGATAAATACGGCCGCAACCACGCCAAAACAGTATTTACCGACGGCATTCCCGATATACTGTACGAGCTGCGCCACGGCGCAGATTTTGTAAGAAACTCCTATCGCCAGGCAAATGGAAATGTCAGCAACATGTATACGTCTGTTGGCAACTTCGGGGAGGATCACGCATGGTGGGGAAGGCCTGAGGCTCAGGATAAAATGCCCAAAGCACAGGGAGGGCCTGTACGCGAGGTGCGGAAGGAGCTCTGGAGCACTGTGCTGGGGCGCTTTGCTGCAGGTATGGCTGTATTCGGCAAATTATATAACAAGTATGATTCATCGTATGCTGCTGAAGCGATCACCATTGCTAAAGGTTTATATGCCTATGGCAAAGAAAACCAGACAACCGGCTCATCCCCGGCTTACAATGGTGAAAACTCGTATAACGATGATATGGGGCTTGCTGCAATTGCGCTTCTGTGGGCAACCCGCGATACCATATATAAATATGATCTTTTATACAATACTATTATAGGGGCGAACGGCAACCCCTCGTTTCCAAAGGGTACCTTTGCGGGCGGGTGGTTTGCATGCGACAATGCCTCACCGCAGCACGGCCTAGCAAATACGGACTGGGCTTCAACCCACACTCCTGCTCTCTGGGCGCTGTACAAACTTATACTCCGCGACGAATCCAGTGCAGCTTTATACGGCATTGACAAAGATGAGCGGCTCAACCTGATTGAAGATGTGATCTATGCTATTATAGTTAATATCGGCGATGCCGGCAAAGGTGATATGTCAATTACCCTGCCGCAGCACAGCCTGGGCTGGAAAAACCACATACTCAAATACGACGGCCTATGGAAAACAATGCACACTCAGCAGGAGTGGGTCTGGAACAGGTACCAGGCAGGCAATATTACCGAGCTGTTCTGCTATTACGATATTGCAAAGGACATTCAGGGGACGGCACTTCCCAACACCCCGGCCACAGAGGACTGGAAAGCTGGTGAGGTTAAAAGGGTGATGGTACAGCAGCTTGACTATATGCTCGGCGTCAACCCCTGGGACGTGAGCATGATCTGCGGCGTGGGCAATAAAAATTTCAACCATCCGCACCACAGAACTGCGAATCCCGAAGGAAAGAATTTCCCCGGACTGTTTTACCGGTACAGGCCGCCGGTGGGCGCGCTTCACGGTGGATATGATCCCACAGGCAACGGCGATTACAAGGAGCATTTTTCCGATTACTTTCACTCAGAAACCGGTATTGACGCAACGACAAATATACTCCTGCCGGTTGTGGGGCTTGGAAAGGATATATCTGGCCAGTCCCCCTATATTTATGTGCATATTGTGTATGTGGATCATGAAAAGGCGATTGTAGAGGTACGGCAGTCATTCTTCGGAGCTGCAACGATCCGCTACGGTGTGGCACCTTCTGCATCGGATTTTACCGCTCCCTGCGATTCAGCAGGCATATTTCACGTGTTCAATCTCACCGGATTGCAGCCAAGGACAACCTATAATTTCGACGTGCTGGTATCGGACGTATTCGGCAATGACACCATTGTAATGGACTGGGTTGACGGCAAACAGGAGTATTTCAGTTTTACCACACTTTCCACCGGGCCCGATGACGCAATAATCGAAAACGTGAAGGTATGCAGGGTAACACACGACTCGGTTGAGATCTTCTGGCATACACCCAATGGAAAATTCAACAGTCGTGTCGTTTACGGCACCCAGAAGCCGCCGAGTACAGTGCATGACGGCGATATTGCAGGAATGCCGGTATACTCTCACTATGTTAAGATAGGCGGCCTGCAGGAGAGAACTACTTACTACTTCTACGTTCAATCCGGCACCACCATTGATGACAATAACGGAAAATACTACACCTTTACCACAACCGTCGAGCATGTCGACTTTGACATCCGGGCTCTCCAGTACGATGCCGGGGGCCTTACTGCGCTGGGTATCAACTTTGTCAACCAGGATAAAAAGTCATACGACTCCCTGGAGCTTCGGCTCTACATACACGGCACAGAACAGGAGGTAGAGGACTTTGCAGCACGGGTTGACATCGGTATCAAATACTCCTCCGCCGGTTTTCAGGACGAGCATTTCAAGGATGTGGTGGACGGCCCGCTGCAGAAGCAGAAACCGCAAAAGATGGCGGATACCTTTAACCCTGCGGACGACACCTGGCACTGGTACCTTACTATTCCCCTCGGCGATGCGGAAATGGAGTCAGGCGCGCGGTTCCGCCTTGACCTTGTGTTTGTAAAGAGAAACCTGCCGTGGAATGACGATCTTTTGAATATTCCGCCGACCCATGCGGTTGGTGGCAATGACTGGAGCTGGGCGCCCCACAGCAGGCCAAAAGATCCGGTTGACTTTGGCGGCATTCCAATCGGGAAAAAGGAGGACGTTGATAATAACTACTGGAATACGGAAATAGACCGGTACATTACCGTATACCGCAAAAGCCAGTTTGTCTGGGGGTATTCACCCTCACCCAGCGAGCAGTCAAACAAGGTGAACTACTATGAAATGACAACGCAGATCACCTCGCCGCTTAACAATCCATCAGAGGTCGGTGTTACCATAACTTCCAGTAATCCGGTTATACAAATTAAGGGGTGGGCGCAGATCTCCGAAGACGGCGTCATGGAGGAGATCTGGGTCAACGGGAAAGATGTGGACAATTTGTCAACCGTTGTCAGTCATGATTCTGCAACCAATCTTTGGAACTTCGATATTCCGGTTACGCTCAGCGGTGTTAATAATACCATTGACATAACATTCTTTGCAGGACCTCCCAATCCCTCAGACAGTTGCCAGGGCTGCGCTTCAACAACCCATCGCTTCTTTATCAAATTCAGCGGTTGTGAAGAAGCAACAATGTTTTTAACTGACACCGTCGGTGCCCTGCTTCCTGACACCGTCCAGATAGACACTACCCTGTTTCACATCTTTGTTGTTGATAAAAGTGGGGACAAGGACCCTTCCAAACCTGAGATGCTTACTGCTACCGTTTTTAATCCTATCAAAGGCGACACCATTGTCGTCCAGCTTGTTGAAACCGGCAACTCAACCGACACCTTCAGCAACACACAGCCCATCGCCGTTGTCAACAAGCCTCCGAGCCAGACCAACGATCACGAGATTTCCATGGGTGGCTGCGACAGTGTCATTGTTTACTATGAAGACCCATCAGACTCAACCGATACAGAAACGATAGTTCTCTATGCACGGGCTCCGATACCGGTGCCTGTTTACGGCTGGTATAAGGATATCGACGGGAATGGCGCTGTTGATCAGGCAATGGTTATTTACAATATGGAACTGGAAAGCAGCTTCATACCGGATTCTCTATGCCTCCATTTCCCTTCAGAAAATGATAGTCGTACCTTTTCATCCGGTTCTTTTACCGCAGCGGGCACTATGCTGACCGTAAACATATCTCCCCCTTTCGCTGAAAAGACAACGGGATTTACAAACTCGCTAAGCGGTACGGGGCAATCGTATAAAACATTCCAGAACACTCTTTACGAAACAGGCTTTACCTTATATGACAGTGTCGGCGCCGTATTGAAAAGCGCGATGCTCTTTGATCAGCCGGGTTCCCCGACAGACAGCCTCTTTATCATTTTTTCGGAACGTATGGACGCAACCACGCTCGCCGGAGCAACCCTGCAGCTTTTAAAAGCCGGTACCACTGACACAACCGTCCTTAATGTGCTCTCTGTTTCAGGTAGCAGTGATAACAGCTCTTTCAATATTGCAGTCTCGCCAATAGCAGGGCAAACGCAGCGGCCTGAAGCGGGAGATTCGCTCAGGCTTGTTCCCGGCCCACAGACGGTTTGCGTAAGAGACCCTTCCGGAAATCAGCCGCATGAAAACAATCCACCGGTGGTTATCGGTATAATAACCACCCCGCCAACAATTATTGCTGCCTGTTATAATGATAATAACGCAGACGGCGTTATTGAAAATGCTGCATTATACTTCAATAAAAAAGTTAATGTCAGTCAGATAACAAACATGGCATTTGAGTGGTTTGGGGAATTACATACCGTTCCTGCGTCGGAGGCATCACAGGCTGGCGACACTGTTGTGCATGTCAATTTGGAAGGCACGGTTGTACCTGACACGTTAATTCAGACTTCCGGACTAATGAAACTCACGCTTCAGTACCAGAATAACGTCCTCGCAGAAGTAACCCTGGCTGACAGTGCGGCACCTGTTATTGTTTCCGCAACGTATGTAGCCTGCCAAATTATGGAAAAAAGCGGGGCACTCAATGACACCCTGCACATCCGCTTCTCAGAGGAGGTAGAGGATATTACCTCAACAACACCATTTCTTCTGAACCAGTACAATCCAAATGAGATTCAATATCATCTCGTTCTTGACAATAGTGATAATGGCGGGGCTTCACATACGTTCAATGTTACAGATATTGCGGGAGTAACCTATCCCCTGGAAGACGATTCAATATGGATAAACAGCATAGAGCACGTATCCGACCTCGACGCCAATGTGCAGTCCCATTCGGGCAACCGGCGTGCACCGCTTACCATAAAGCTGTCAATAGAGTATACCATCATCATACGGGCCTGCCCGAATCCGTTTACCCCAGGGAAAACCGATATACCGGCCTCATTTATCTCACGCAGCAGAAATGCTATCTCCTCCGATTTTAAGAAAGGAATAGCCATCGAGATAAAGACCGAGCCGCTCGCCCTGTTGAGCCTGAATAAAATCAGCCTTGACGCATCACTGCACATTCTCGATGCGGTCGGCAATGTGGTTATAAAATGTAAAGGCCTTGAAGACGAGCAGAAGGATGTCATACTCATCAGGGATCAAACAACAGGCAAGCTCTATTTCCTCTGGAACGGGAGAAATAAATACCGGCGTTTGGTAGGCAAGGGAGTCTATTCTGCACTGGTGAAGGTTGTTGACAATAACGGAAAGAATATAAATGAGAAGGTCATGATAGGAGTAAAGTACAGCCCCGATTAGCAACAGACAAACTAGCTTGAATAGATGTACATAAAAGGTACGTGTATTAAATAACCTAACAACATTCTTTTTTAGGTTACGGTGAAGGTGACGAAACCCGTTTCGTTAAACGGTGACGTTAACGTGAAGAAAAAGCGAAAAACGTAACCTCATGACGATACGGGCATTGATACCATAACCGTAACCGAACACCAAACCAAATAAAGAGGAGGGGTTTATGAGATTCTTTTCTATTCTGCTTGCAGGGGCAATTATGGTACATGCAGCAGAACATGCAACGGTAGGATGGTGGCACTTTGGCGAGGGAAGCGGCAGCACGCTGACCGATGCAAGCGGGTGCAGTAACACCGGAACCATACACGGCGCCGATTGGGTCGCGGGAATGTCCGGTAAGGAGTTGAGTTTTGACGGCGTGGACGATTATGTGAATTGCGGCAGCGACCCTATTCTGCTGCCAGCCGGCCAATTGTCCCTTTCGCTATGGGTAAAACCCGACAAATGGGAGGACCAGGGAAGGATTATTACCAAACCGACCAACCCGCACGGACAAAACGGCTGCTATGACTATTACGCGCTCTTCTGCAGGGGTGAGGCGGACGTCAACTTCAGATTGACAATCGATGGGCAGGATGTATTATTATTCTCCACCACCGGCAATGTCAAAGTTGACGAGTGGAACCATATTGCCGCAGTGTATGACGGCAGCTGTATGAAACTGTATATCAACGACACCCTTGCAGGAGTGAATGAATATGTATCAGGTTCGCTGAACTATGACAACACTCCCCTGTGTCTGGGAAACAGCCCCTACATGGAAGGAGAAGCGTACCGCGGCCTGATCGATGAAGTGGCTGTGTATAACGTTGCATTGGACTCAGCACAAATTCATACCATTTATGAAGAAAACCGGACAAACACCACGGTTATTCCTTCATTAACCGTTACACCAATCCCTTCGCCGACGAAAAACCGCCGGCCGGAATTCAAGTGGAGCGCTGTTTCTGGTGCATCATCGTACAGCATACTGATCGGCACAACCGAACAGCTTGACGATCCTCTTGTCAATATTCCGGTGTCCGGAACCTCCTTCACCCCTTCCATTGACCTGCCGCTGGGAATGATTTACTGGCGGGTAAAGAGCGACAAATCCGGATATTCGCAGCTAAGCTCCTTTGAGATTCACGACCCGGCAGTGCCTTCTCTTATTCCCTATACGCCGGAAATAACTGTTGAGAGGACACCGACCCTGCGCTGGAACTCCGTTAGCGGGGCTTCAAGCTATACGGTACAAATCGCGGACAATGCCAACTTCAGCGACTGCAGGGAGCTGACTACTTCTGATACATTCGTAACGGTAACCGATACCCTGCCAGTAGGAGACATCTTCTGGCGGGTAAAAAGCGATCTGAGCGATACCTGGTCCAAGGTGGACCATTTTCAGATAAACGATAACACAGTGTCAACCCTTATTCGCTATAACGGTGCGGTTATTGCCACGTTAACACCCGTGCTGAAATGGTTCAGCGTGCAGGGTGCCCAGTTCTATACGGCGCAGTGGGGCCAGGAGCGTGATTTCAGCAATGCCTTTTCATATCCTGTGTCCGATACGTCCTATACTGTTCCCGAACTGTCAACTGAGGGAAAATGGTTCTGGAGGGTCAAAAGTGATGTGGAAGTTGACTATCCACCCGCGGATAGCTTTATCGTTAATCTGACCCCTATTGCCAATTACTACAATAAACCCACTCCCGCCCAAATAAGCGTTTTGAGCAAAGATCTAGTAAAGTCGGTGGAAATAACCATAGGTATTCCGCAAAACGGGAAGGAGTTTACCCTGGTAACACTGCTTGATATGGCCGGGCGCACCATAGCGCATGAATCTCTTATAGGTAAAGGATTCCACCGGGTTGTGTATGGTAAGGGAAAGCTGCCCAGCGGAGTATACATTGTAAGAGTATTGAACGGAACAAGCCAAGTAAATAACAAGTTAATCGTTAAGTAAAGGATTTATTAAGTATAGTATTGATTATTTACCGTATTTAAAACAAAATGAGGAGTGATACATGAAATCTTTTATCGGAAAGTGTGTATTACCCCTCACCATTTTCATATACATCTCACGGTTATCTGCACTGACCATTCACCTCAACCATATCGGCTATGAGCTGCAGGGGCCAAAAACATTTGTGGTTGAACATTCTACCTCTATTAATGAAACGGAATTTGCCATAATAAATACACAGGGAGACACTGTTTACTCCGGAGGACTTGGAAAGAGCTGCACCGTACCGGGTTGGAGCAACCGCAACTTCAAGGCAGGAGGTTTCTCTGACTTTCAAGTGCCGGGAAAATACCGAATTGTATGCGGACCTGAGCTGTCTCCCAGCTTCGAGATCGAAAAGAATCTTCTGTTTCATCAAACAGCTCAGGCTGCTGCGGATTTTTTTGCCGGCATGAGAAACAAGGATGACGACAGGGAAGTTTCTTTTTTCAACCATCCTGAAGAAAGCCGGGACGTGCACGGCGGATGGAACGACGCAACCGGCGATATGGGAAAATATCTCTCCCATCTCTCCTATGCCAACTACATGAATCCCCAGCAGGTCCCCATGGTTGTATGGTCACTTCTGCGGTCGTGGGAACTGAACCCGAAAGAGCTCTCAGAAACTCTGCTCGCAGAAGCTGCCTACGGCGCGGATTACCTTATGCGGATCCTTGACGATGAAGGCTATTTATACATGATCATCTTTGACCGGTGGGGTTGGGATACAAACCGGGAAATATGCACCTGGATTTACAATCCGGACCCAAGCATACCGGACTATGACTGGATGGGATTCAAAACTGACGATTGGCATGCGGGAATGCGTGAAGGCGGCGGCATGGCTGTGGCTGCGCTTGCAAAAGCAGCTTTCATGGAAATTTCCGGGGATTATGAGCCGGATCAATACCTTGCAGGCGCAATAAAAGCCTATACCCATTTAAAACAACACAACATTACATATTGTGACAACGACCAGGAGAACATTATCGATGATTACTGCGCGCTTATGGCTGCAACGGAGCTCTACAAAGTAACCAACGACGATTCCTACAAAAGAGACGCTGCTTTGCGTGCTGACAACCTTATCAACCGGATGAGCAGTGAAGGCTGGTTCAAATCAGATGAGAAAGGGAGAAGGCCGTTTTACCACGCTGCAGAGGAGGGATTGCCCCTGCTCGCTCTCGTCAACTATATGGAAATTGACAATACAAACAATGATGTCATTATTCCCCTGCTCCAGAAAAGCATGAACTGGTACCTCTCGATCAGCAGCGAGGGAGCGAATCCCTTCAATTACGTAAAGGAACATTACGCTGTTTACACAGGCTCCGGAAGCGGCAACAACCTCGCATTAAATAAACCTGCTGCCGCCTCCTCTGTTCAGGAGCCCAATACCGTTGACCAAGCTTTCGACGGCGTTGGCAGCAACACCCGCTGGTCAAGCGGCGAGCCATTCAATGTCACCCCCTACCATGAGTGGCTGTACGTTGATCTGGAGAAAAATTATGATATCGAGAAGGTGGTTCTCCGATGGGAAGCAGCATACGGCACTGAATATAAAGTACAACTGTCCATTGACGCATCATCCTGGAAGGATGTATTCCATGAAACCTCGGGGGACGGCAGCTTTGACGAGATAACCATCTCTCCCGTTCAGCAGGCCAGATACGTAAGAATGTACGGGCTCCAGAAAACCTTAGAGTGGGGCGGCTATTCTCTCTATGAATTTGAGGTCTACGGAGAGGATAATGGCCCCATAGACTGTAAGACCTCTTTCTTTCTGCAGCACAGGAATGAGACAGATTACTGGTGGCAGGGTGAGAATGCCCGGATAGCCTCGCTGTCAACAGCATTTCTGGCATCCGCGATCACCGTTGATCCGACCTTCAGAGTTTCGCCAACCGATCCCGTATCAGCAATCGCGGTCTCCCAGCTTGACTGGATACTGGGCAAAAACCCTTTCGACGTCTGTATGATGTACGGTTTCGGTAATAAAAACTATCCCGACTATCCGGGAAAACCTGGGTACTCGATACCGAACGTCAAGGGAGGCGTCTGTAACGGCATAACCTCAGACACAGGCAACGGAGACGATATTACCTGGATGCCCTATCATGAAAGCAGCTCGAAGAACTGGCGGTGGATAGAGCAGTGGCTGCCTCACAATGCCTGGTACCTGCTGGCAGTATCTACCCTTAACAATATCCTGAATATGCCGCAGACAGCAATTTATTATAAGCACGGACAAGGTAAAAACCGGATCGCTGGTATGGCTGTTTATAACAAGGCTAGCGGGAATGTAGGTGTCCTCATTACCGGTATATCTGAGAACAGCCGGGGCACATTAACAATATATACTGTGAAGGGCCGCCGTATTATAAAACAGACCGTCTATAGAGGTAGATGCTCCATGACCTTCACCAACCACGCGGATGGTGTATACCTGTTTGTTTACAAAGACAAGCAGGGGAACACTCTCAAAAAAGATTTTTTCTTTTTACGATAACTTTGAACGATTCAGAGGATATGATACATGCAATTCATTAAAATAACAGCTTTAATATTCCTTTTTGTATATATACCCTGCGCGCAAAACTTTGTGAAAAACGGTGATTTTTTCAACAGTGGTACTCACTGGACATTGGGTGATTATAACAATGTTGCAGAATGCAGGGTAATTAATGGTGAATACCGTATCAGTGTCAGCTCACCGCAGCAGGAAGAGTGGGCTGTACAGCTTATGCAG